>CAYUWX010000007.1:0-21144 GCA_964448715.1 Candidatus Woesearchaeota archaeon | reverse complement strand
GATTTCTAATTTTTTTCTTTTTTTACCCAAACATTTAAAAATAAAACACTCTAATGAAAACATATGGATCCTAATCTCAATTTACAACCAAAACAACCTAGTCCTGAAGAACAAAAAGCAATGAAAAATAAGATTAAAAAAATAAAAACTAAGGTTGAAAAATTAAAAGATAAACTTCTTAAAACACATAAAAAAGAAATTTTAGGTATAGCCTTGCTTCCACCTAAAAAAGATGATAAAGATAAAATTAATGTTCTTATAACAATAGATGATTCTAAATCAAAATTACAACCAGATATGAAATTAAAAGAAAAATCATTCAATGAATTAATAAAAATAGCAAATCAAGAAGATAAAGATTTTTTCCTAGAAGTTTTTACAGTATCAGAAATAAAAGAATCCCTATTTGATGCAAAATACGAAGTTTTACAATTAATTGCAATGTCCGCAATTTTATATGATCCAATGGATTTTTTAGGAGCACTAAAAATTTCAGAAGTTCACAAAAGCATGGTTATACAAAAATTCGAAAAATATATTGTTAGCTATGTTGCAGCCGGTTCTTTATTCAGAGGAGAAAAATCTAATGATATAGATGTTTATGTTATTGTAGATGATACCGATGTAAGACGTATGACTAGAGCAGAACTAAAAGATAAATTAAGATCTCTAATTATCAGTCAAGGTTTTGAAGCAGCTGCAATAACTGGTGTAAAAAAAGAATTCCACGTTCAAGTTTATATTTTAACAGACTTCTGGGAATCTGTAAAAGATGCACACCCGGTAATTTTCACATTCTTAAGAGACGGAGTTCCAATTTATGATAGAGGAATATTTATGCCATGGAGACTTTTATTAAAAATGGGAAGAATAAAACCTTCTCCAGAAGCAATAGATATGCAAATGGATATGGGTGAAAAACTTTTAGAAAGGGCAAGAAAAAAATTATTAATGATTGCAGGAGAAGACCTATATTATGGAATTTTAAATCCTTCTCAAGCAGCTTTAATGCTTTATGGAATTTCCCCTCCAACACCTAAAGAAACTGTTAAATTATTAGAAGAAGTATTTGTTAAAAAAGAAAAAATACTTGAACAAAAATATGTAGATATATTAGAAAAAATTAGAGTTTTCTTCAAAAAAATAGAGCATGGTAAAGTAAAAGAAATAACAGGTAAAGAAATTGATGAACTATTAACTGACTGTGATAATTATTTAAAAAGAATAAATAAATTATTTAAACAAATAGAAAAAAAGACAGAAAAAGAAACATTTACTCAAATTTACAAAGATCTAACAAAAACTCTAGATGAAATACTAAAATCAGAAGATATAAAATATTCAAAATTAGAAACAGGATTTAAAAAATATTGTGAAAAAGAAAGTTTACCAGAAGTTTTATTAAATAATTTAAAATCATTCATAAAATCAAATGAAGAATTTAAAGCTAAAAAACTTCAAAAAGCAGAATCTGATAAAATAAAAAGGGAAATTAGAACATTCTTAAGGACAATTATAGACCATTCTCAAAGAAAAAAATTCATGGGATTAGAAAGAGCTAAACTTAAATTTAAACATGGGGCCAAAACAGGAGAATTAATTATGTTTAAAGATATAGCATTTATAACTAAAGATATTAAAGATAAAAATAAAATAGAAAAAGTAGAAATTGCAAAAGGAAGACTAAAAACCATAAAAAAATCCAATCTAGATGAATTAGAAAAAACACTAGTTGAAAAAGAAGTTGTTCAGGCAATTAAATTAAATTTAAAATTATTTGAAGATCTAAAGAAAATTATTGGAAAGAATATAGAAATATTAGTTTAGAAAACCTTATAAATAAATCTTTTTCTCAAAAACTAACAATGGAAGGAATAATTACAAACTATAGGGGAAGCCATAAAACTCAATATCCTAATCAAGTAATCATAAAAATAGAGGGAATTGACTCAAAAAAAAATGCTAAAGAATTATTGAAAAAAACAATTTCTTGGGAAACCCCTTCAAAAAAATTAATAAAAGGAACTATACTAAAAGAACATGGAAATAAGGGTTCAGTAAGAGCAAAATTTGAAAAAGGTCTTCCTGGACAAGCTTTAGGAACAAAAGTTAAAATTGAATAAAAATGGCACAATTAAGAAAAGGAACAGCATACAAAAAAGTAACCAGGGCATATACTAGGAAATCCAAATATAGAAGAAAAGGATTCATTAAAGCAGTTCCAGTAACTAAAATAGTTAAATTTCATATGGGGGATTTAAAAAAGAAATTTCCTAAAAAAATTAAAGTTATTTCAAAAGATAAATTTCAAATAAGACATAATGCATTAGAATCATGTAGAACATTAGTTAATAGGCAATTACAAGGAAGATTCGGAGCAAAAGGATATAGATTTATAATCAATCCATTTCCCCATCATATTTTAAGAGAAAATAAAATGCTTACAGGGGCAGGTGCAGATAGAATGCAGTCCGGAATGAAACACGCATTTGGAAAAGCAATGGGTTCAGCGGCACAATTAAAAAAAGGATCAACTATTTTTACAGTTCATTGTACTGAAGAAGGTTTAGATTTTGCAAAAAAAGCATTAGAAAAAACAAAATCAAGAATACCTGGAAAAATTTATATAGAAATAGAATAAATTCTAACAAAACATTTATATAACTCTTTTAAGTTTCAAAACTAAGAGGTGAAACTATGTCAAATATATTATGGTTAAAAGATATTTCTAAAAATTCAATTCCAAAAGTTGGAGGAAAAGGAGCAAATTTAGGGGAAATGTTTAATGCAAATCTTCCCATACCTAATGCATTCGTAGTTACAGCAGATACTTATAAATTATTTTTAGAAAGAACAGGAATACAACATGAAATCAATCAAGCTTTAAAAATTTTAAATATAGAGGATACCAAACAATTAAAAGAAACTGCTGAAAAAATACAAAATATAATTTTATCGGTTCCAATACCTCAAGATATTAAAAAAGATATAATAAAATCCTATTCTAATCTCAATATAAATCATGATTTAATAAATCAAGCACCTTCAGCATTGCAATTTATTAAAGCAGGAAGAGATAATCCTTTTGTAGCCGTTCGTTCAAGTGCAACAGCAGAAGATTTACCATCTGCATCATTTGCAGGACAACAAGAAACATATCTTAATATAAAAGGGCCAGAACAAGTATTACAAGCAGTACACCAATGTTGGGCATCACTGTATACTGCAAGAGCAATTTATTATAGGGAAAAAAATAATTTTGAACATTCAAAAGTTTATATTGCAGTAGTAATTCAAAAAATGATTAATTCTTCAAAAGCAGGAGTTATGTTTACAATAAATCCTACCACTAATGAAAAAGAAATTTTAATTGAAGCTACGTACGGATTAGGGGATGCAGTAGTTTCAGGTTCAATTTCCCCCGATCAATATAAAATAAACAAAGAAGAACTAAAAATAAAAAATATTACAGTAAATAAAAAAGAATGGATGCTATATAGAGATTCAAATACTGGGAGAACAACAAAAAGAATATTACCTGATGAAAAGGCTAATTCTCAAGTTTTAACAGAAGAAGAAATAAAAAAACTTTCATATATTGCATTGCAAATAGAAGATCACTATAAATCTCCGCAAGATATAGAATTTGCCATAGAAGATAATAATATTTACATAGTTCAAACTAGACCAATAACAACAATAAAACAAATTGAAAAAAAAGTAGAAACAACTTCAGAAGAATCAAAAGAAATAAAAGAAGAAAATTTAATTTTATCTGGAATATCTGCCTCACCAGGAATTGGTTCAGGTACAGTAAAAATAGTGCATGGTTTAGAAGATTTACAAAAAATTCAAGAAGGAGATGTTTTAGTTGCAAAAATGACAAATCCTGATTATGTTCCTTCTATGAAAAAAGCTTCAGCAATTGTTACAGATGAAGGAGGTTCTTCTTGCCATGCTGCAATTGTTTCAAGAGAAATGGGAATTCCTGCAATCGTGGGAACAAAAGAAGCAACACAAAAATTACACGAAGGACAACAAATTACTGTTAATGGGGCAGAAGGGAAAGTTTACAAAGGATTTACAAAAGTAGAACAAAAAATAGAAATAAGGGCCCCAGAACATATTCCCGAAACTAAAACAAAAATTAAAGTTAATTTAGATATGCCTGATTTAGTAGAAAAAGCTAAATTACTAAAACCAGATGGGATAGGGTTACTCAGAATAGAATTTATAATTGCCCAAAATAAAATTCATCCATCTAAATTTATCAAAGAAAATAAAGATGAAGAATATACTAATTTATTAGAAAAAGATATTGAAAAAATAGCCATTAATTTTGAAAATAAACCAATTTGGATTAGAACTTCAGATATTAGATCAGATGAATATAGAGAACTAGATGGTGGAGAAAACGAACCAAATGAAAGCAATCCTATGATGGGAATGCACGGAATTAGAAAAGGGTTAAAGGAACCAAGATTATTAAAAGCAGAATTAAAGGCAATTAAAAACTTAAGAGAAGGGGGGCATAAAAATTTAGCAATTATGTTACCTATGGTTTCTCACTTAGACCAAATAATAAAAACAAAAGAAATTCTCAAAGAATTAAACATGGAAGATGTTGATTTAGGGGTAATGATAGAAACTCCTGCAGCATGTTTTATTATTCACGAAATATGTAAAGATGAACAAATAAAATTCTTAAGTATTGGTTCAAATGATTTAACTCAATTTACTTTAGCAGTAGATAGAAATAATGCAGAAGTACAAGATTTATACAATGCAATGAATCCAGCAGTACTTAGAATGATAAAAAAAGTAGTAAAAACTGCTCAAAAATATAAAGTTCAATCAAGTATTTGTGGACAAGCAGGTTCAAATGAAGATATGGCAAAATATTTAACTGAAATTGGAATTGATTCTATATCTGTAAATTTAGATGCAGTTAATAAAATACGTGAATTAGTAGCAAAAATAGAAAAAGAGAAAGGTTTATAAATGTGTAACTACCTAAAAATAACAACAAAAGGAGGTATTAAAATGCCAATACTTACAAATTATGAAAATTTAGCAAATAGTTTTTTCGAATATCAAAAAGCTGCACAAGATAGAGAATATCTTGAAGGTGAAAATATTGGAAATCTATTAAATTCTGAAGAAATAGAAGGATTACCTACTAATTATTTTACAGAAGGTGATGGATCTGAATTCAGAATAAGACAAACAGCAATTAATGAAGCTTCAAAACATAAATTAGAAGATTTAGTAACATTATCTACTAATGATTTTATTGGAGAAGTATCAGAATATGCTGTAACAAATGATACTGAAGGAACTTTTGGAAAATTAAAAGTTACAAATCCTGTTATGGATTATGAAGACAGAGGTATTTCAAAAACTCATTTAGAATTAGTTCAAATTCATCAATTAAATAATTCTAATGATCCAAATAAATACAATCAATTAGCAAATTTTGTTTTACAAATCACACCAGATAATTGGAAACAAACTATTGGTGCAGCAGTTCAATATGGGTCAAATAAAGAAGGATTATTAGATTTTATGGGTAATAATTTTGAAGATATAAAAACTAAAAAATTAAAAGAATTATTTTCAAACGAAGATGAAACTTTTAATACTGTAAAATTAACTGATTATATAAAAGAATCTTTAATCTCAATTGAAGATGATAAACATAAGGCAGTTGCTACAGCAAGTTTATATCTAAACAGAGAAGAATAAATTTATTTTTTCTCTACTTTTATTATTTTTTTATCTTTAATTAATCTAGCAGTTATTTTTCTACTAACTTTCTCAAATTGTTCAACACGACCAATATGATGATCTATATCTCTTCCAGAAATAAATTTAACATTTCCATGCATTACATCATGGGCTAAATCATAAAGTTCTTTATACCATTCAACATATTTTTTATCTAAAATTTTTCTTCTAACAAATAATTCATCTAACATTTCACCAATATGTTCAGGACTAGGTGGAACTTGATTTGCAGCCATTAACATTGCATGAGAACTATCTACCATTGACCAATAAACATTTTCTATAGAAGCAACAATATCCATTTTTGCCTTTGCAATATGCATAGGTGATCTTCTCAAAGTTATAAAAATAGATTCAGTAGTAGGCCTTATTTTTCCCTTAGCTAATAAAACTTTTAATGGATTAAAAAATCCACCTAAATCAATTAATGATTCACCATATCTTAACATATTTATAACTGCCGGTTCACCCATTCTAACTTCTTCCATAAATGTAGAGAGAGTAACAGTAGTCAAATGTAATTCTTTTTTATATTTTTGTTCACTCATCAAATTTGTTAATTCTTGCCTATACCATGCAATTAATTCTTGATCCCAATTAATTACACAATCATCAATAATAATTACAATATCTATATCTGAACCTTTTTTAGTTTCATCCTTAGCAACACTACCAAATAAAACTATAGATTTAATTACTTCTTTAAATTTTTTAGAAGCTCGAATTGCAAAATCATATGCAATATCTTTATCAGTTTCAAATTTTTTAACAGACTTTTTCTTTTTTACAACCAATCTATCACCCTTTATTTTAATTTTTAATTTTTATCCTTTAAATATTTATTGATTATTGGGCAAAATTACCTTTATCTCCCCCACCAGTTTGACCACCCAATTCTTTGGGCAACATTGAAAAACCTGCCCCTTGAGTTTTAAAATGTTGTTCAGGTAAAATATCTCCATAACCAAATAAGTATGATGAATAAATATCTCTTACATCTGTCCAACTGGGACCTTGATCATAAGAATAAAACGGACTATTTAATCCTTCGACAGTATTAGGTATTGGGCCAGTTTTAAAATGTTGAAACATTCCTCCACCTTCAACAATAGATCTACCTTCAAATCCTGCTTTTTCAATAGCTTCAACTTGTTCTTTTATAGGAACATTACCCATTCCCAGAGCTAAATGAGTATCTGCATATCCAAAATTATCAGTAAGATGTAAATGTTTTACATGTTTTGCAATTTTTTTAGCTTCCTTTGCAATATCTTCTTTAGTATACCCATATTTTCTTAACATATTAATATGACCAACATCCCAAGTAACACCCATCGCTTTTTCAGCAATTTTTTTTGCCCTATCCTTATCAATATTTTCCTTTTTCACTAATTTATCTACAAATTGTTTTTTTGAATCAACAATCATTTTTTTCAAAGAATCGGCACGAGATAAAGTCCATTCAGGATAAACATTTTCTACAGTAATTAATGGTGCATTTTTACCTTTTTTTGTATATTTATTATATCCATGCATTGCAACATTAGCAAAAGTTTCTGCTGCTTTTTCAGCAGCAACATCATCAACAGGACGATACAGTTCAGGGGTCGGTAAATCAATAATAGAATTTGAAATTAATTCAGGAGTTACTTCTCCCTTAGATTTAATCTTTTGACTCATCTTTTCTAAAATTTTTTTACGATGTTCCATTATTTCTTTATCATTTTTATTTTTATTTTTATTCAACCAATTACTAAATTTATGACTGGTATCTTTCTGTATTTTTATTTGTTCCTTATACTTTTTTGATATGTGCTCTAATTCCTTTCTTTTTTGTTTATATAACCATTTTTCTTCTTCAGTTTTAGGTTTATAACTTCTTGACCAATTATTATAAATATCATTTAAATGAGACATCATAAAAGAATCAAATTGTTCTTTTTGATCATCATATCTCTTATCCGTTTGTCTAAACTGATGTAATGCAACTTGTTCTTCTTGACTCAATTTAGTACCTTCTCTTTGTCGCATTTCTAAATCCAAAAGTCTTCTCCCTTCTTGACTATGAAGTCTCCAATCATTATGTAATTTATTTGTTTCTTCTTTTTGTTTTTGAAGACTTAAAAATCCCATTTTTTGTTGTTCCCATGAAGAATCATTTAAACTTTCTAATCTTCCTTCAGGAGTTAATTCTTTTTTATCACTAGTTAACCAATCAATTTCTTCTTTACGTAAAGGTTTAATCTCTCCAGTTTCAGTATTAACAACTGTCATAAGTTGTTTACCTTCTTTTTCATCTTTCTCCTTTTTCTCCCAAATTGCGGCAGGAACTCCCCCTCCGGAAGAATGAAAATTAACAGGAATATTTCCATCTGGATCTAATTGATAAGATCTATCTATAACATCTTTAAATTCTTGCTCAGCCATTTTCCTTTCATGTTCTCCCCACCCTTGTTGGGAAAAACCTGCAGGATCAGTTAAGGGGGCATGAACAGATAATCGAGTATCAGTTAATTTAGATAATCTTCTCATTTCATTCATATGTTGAGCGGGAATAGAACCAAAAATATCTTGACTAAGGGCACCAACTTCTACATTTTTAACACCCTCATTAAGTCTATTGCCTAATTCACTAATTTGATCTGCAGATTGAGGATTAGTAGTCCAACCTAATTCTCCAAAATGCATGCTAAAACTACTGTCCATTCCATTATTATAATCTTTATGAAATCTTTCTACCATGTTATCATCCTATGTGCCTTCTTAAAAACATCATACAGGGCATATGACATATTAATAGTTGTTTTTTTAACTTCTTCATAATATTTATTTTCTTGATATTTTGAAGCTTTTTTCTTTCCGCCAGGAAATAATTCTCCAAGAGTTTTAAATCCATCTTTCAAAGAATCAAAAACACTTTCTTTTTCTTCTTTTTCTTCTTCTTTCTTTTTTTCAGGATAAATATAGGTATCTAAATCTTCTTCTAAATTTTTTAAACTAAAATCCGTTAACTCTTCAACTAACGCCATATTCTCATAAACTTCTTGAGAATAAATATCTTCTAAATCTTGTTCATCAAAAATATATCCTCTAATCCACACATCTATAGTTCCCATATGGCCAAAATGTTGACTTTGTCCAGATTTAGCAACTTGAGGGGCAGTCCTATAATTAAATTGAGCTTCAATTATTGAGTAATATTTTTGTTTAAACTCTAAATTTTCAAAAGAAGGATGAATTCCATTTGGATTTATTTTTTTTCTACCCATTATACTTAAATCCATTTGCATTGTATTAAATGCAGTAACCATATCTGGACTAGGTAACCCCTTTGAAGTTTTAAATTCCTTCATTCCCAATTTTTGGGCAGCTCTTAAGTAAGGTTTAGCCCAAGTAGTATATAATTTTAAACTATCTACTTGTGCCCTTAAATAATTTTTTTCAATATCATATCTTTTTCTCAATTCTTTTTCACTCTCTTTTCTCCAAATTCTATACTCTTCAAATTTTTTCTTAATAATTATTTTAACTCTTTTATTAAGATCCATATTATTAACATCTTTCAAAGATCTTGCTTGCATAAATGCATCTCTTAAAGTAACAAATTGTAAATCTCCTCTAGTTAATTGATTTATACTTCCTAATCCTGTTTTAGTATCTACTTGATCCATCCAAATACCTTTCAAAGAATATTCTCCAGCCAATTTTATTTCTTTTTTATCAGAATTTGCATCAGTATAAGCTTGTAACCTCATATCGAATTCCTTTAAATCATAAATTAAATTAATTATAGTTCTTAATACAGAATTAACAGTTTCTAAAATTTTCATACCTCTTTCTTGCATTACAGTTGCCCTACTACCTAATTCCCCAAAAAAACCGCCCCCTGAACTTGCTTCAAACTCTTCTGCTACTTTTTCAACCTCATATCCTAAACCTGCTGGATCGCTCGCTCTTAAAAAATCTAAAGTCCAAAAATAAACTGGCTCCAAAGTTCCGGAAAAAGTATCATAAATTATATGATATTCAATAGGTTTTCCACTTTCAAATTTAACTAAACCTTTTGCTTTAATTAATTTTACTAATTTTTCTCTTAACTCTTTTTTTTTCTTATATGGAAGATTTTTATCTTCAAGTCGTTTTCTAAGAGATGGAATACTATCTGTCATAATCAAATTCTAGTTTACAACTTTTTAAAGATTTCTATCTAAAAATTTCATTAGATAACCTAGAAGGATTAAAAGCACATCCTACCCTTATCTTACCTTCTTCAAAAACATCTTTTATTTTGCCACAAATTCCAGATTCTACCAAAAAAACTCTATTTTCTAAAAAATCAGAATCAGTTAATTTAATAATATTTTCTTCTTTTAAAGAATTAAAAGAAATATAAACCATATTTAAAGGATATAAAGTTTTATCATTTAAATAAAGATTATTTAAATTTATTAAAAGAGCATCCTTATAATTAAGTTCATAAATTCCTTTATTTGTTTTCTTCAAATATTCTGGAAATATAAATTTAGCATTACTTAAAGATAATGTATCTCTTGGTTGATTATAAAAAAATATATTATTTTCAAAATTAATAATAAAATCATCGACATTATCAACATTTTTCAAATCAATATAATTTTTTCCAAATTTAAGCTTTTTATCCATAAAAAAGAAAATCTAATAAACTATATAATATTTTCTAATAATATGAAAAGATTTTTTATAATTTCAACACTAATAATTTTATTAGATCAATTAACTAAACTAATTTTTACAAATAAACACTTTGGAATAATAAATTATGCTACAAATACTGGGGCAGC
This sequence comes from Candidatus Woesearchaeota archaeon, assembly GCA_964448715.1. Taxonomy (GTDB): domain Archaea; phylum Nanobdellota; class Nanobdellia; order SCGC-AAA011-G17; family PNOQ01; genus JABIBT01. Next base: position 10,537 of record CAYUWX010000007.1, on the reverse strand, counting down.
ATTTTCAATACTACAAAATCATACTTTTTTCTTAACAATAATTTCAATTTTAGTAGCAATTTTTATTTATTTTTTAGCAAAAAAAGAGAAAAAAATAAGAATCCCATTAGCATTTGTTTTTGCCGGAACAATTGGAAATTTAATAGACAGAATATTTCTTGGGTATGTAAGAGATTTTATTGATTTACAAGTTTGGCCAATATTTAATATAGCGGATTCATTCAATGTTATTGGAGTAACAATTATGGTATATTTAATTTTAAAAGGAAAAGTTTAAATATAAACTAACTAAAAATTAAAATATGAATAAATATGAATTAATAAAACAAAATTCTGCAGAAATAATAAACGAACAAGATATTTCTAAACTACTAAAAAAGAAAAAACCAATAACTTATTGCGGATATGAAACCTCTGGAGAGATACATTTAGGGCATCTAGTAACTATAACAAAATTATTAGATTTACAAAAAGCAGGATTTCATGTTAAAATTTTATTTGCAGATTGGCATACTTTTCTAAATCAAAAGGGAGATTGGAATTTCATAAATAAACAAATTAAACAATGGAAAGCAGGATTCATAGCTGCAGGACTAAAAAATGCAGAATTTATTTTAGGAAGCTCATTTCAAAGAACTCAAGATTATATTGATGATACATTCACAATAGCAACAAAAACAACAATTAATAGATCATTAAGAAGCATGCAACAAGTAGGAAGAGATATTGAAAAGGCAAAAGTATCTCAAGTAATCTATCCATTTATGCAAATAGCAGATATTAAACATCTAAAAATAGATTTAGTACAATCTGGCATAGAACAAAGAAAAATCCATATGTTGGGGACAGAAGTTTTTAAAGAAATAAACTATAAATCTCCTGTATTTGTACATACTCCATTAATTAGTTCATTAAAAGGTCCAGGATCAAAAATGTCATCTTCTAAAGAGGGAAGTTTTATTTCGATTAGAGATTCAAAAGAAAATATAAAGAAAAAAATAAAAAAGGCACACTGTCCTGCAAAAATTACCCAAGAAAATCCAATATTAGAAATATCAAAATTAATAATTTTTCCAAGAATTGATAAATTTGAAATCAAAAGACTTGAAAAATTTGGAGGAAATTTAATTTTTGATAACTATGATTCATTAGAAAAAGAATTTATTAAAGGGGACATTCATCCCTTAGATTTAAAAAATGCAGTTTCTGAATACCTAGAAAATATAATTGCACCAATAAGAAAAAAATTCAAATGAAAATTTTCACAGAACACTTAACAATTAATACTGATCAAAGAATTGATTTTGTAAATATAACTTCAAAAATAGAAGAAATTGTAAAAAAATCAGAAATAAAAGAAGGAATAGTTCTAATAAATCCAATGCACATAACTGCAAGTGTTTTCATAAATGATGCAGAATCTGGATTAATCCAAGATTTTAAAGAATGGTTAGAAAAATTAGCTCCAAAAGAATTTAATTATCATCACCATAATACGGGAGAAGATAATGGATTTTCCCATCTATGGAGAATAATTATGGGTAGAGAAACAACAGTTGCAATAACTGAAGGAAATTTAGATTTTGGAACTTGGGAACAAATTTTTTATGGAGAATTTGATGGCCAAAGAAATAAAAAAATTTTAGTAAAAATTATTGGGACTTCTTAGCATAAATTTCTAACCATTTAGTACCATTTTCTAATTGATTAACTTCAGATTCTAAAATAGAAAAACCTACCTTTTCTAAATATTCCTTAAATTCATTTTCAGTATAATAAAAAAAGTGCCTAGGTTCATTAGAATATTTTTCTTGTCTAATTTCTTCGTCACCTTCTCCTTCTTTAACAGAAATATATAAAATTCCATCTAAAGAAAGAACTTTATAAAAACCTTTCAAAACTTTTAAAATATCTTTTCTATCTACATGAACTAAACTAGCCATAGCCCAAATACCGTCAAAAGAATTATCCTTAAGATCTAATTTTCTAAAATCCATTACTTTAAATTTGGCATTTTTTACTTCTTTTTTTGCAATTTTTATAAATTCTTCAGAAGCATCTATACCCATAACATCAAAACCATCTTCTACAAAATAGTCAGAATCTCTTCCTGGACCACAACCTGCATCTAAAACTTTTTTTCCAGATAAAAATGATTCAAATTTGGTTAATTGAAACTGAATAATCTGATTTTTCGTATATTCATGATATATTTTTGCTATTTTATCATATGTTTTTACAGCTTGTTTAAACTTGTCTTTCATAAAATTTTCAAGAAGTAAATATTTAAAAAAGTTATTATTCTATAAAATGAACATGAAATTAACAGCATCGGGTCATAAAAATGTTTTATCTACCCATAGAAATACTTTAGAATTTACTAAAGATGATTATTTGACAAAAAAGGGAGATTGTATAGTTGGAATAAAATTAGACAAAATTCCTAAATCAATGAATGGAAAAATAAAAATAATTCTAAAAATTAATAATTTAGTAGAAGAAATTGAGGCAGAAGCAAATCCTGATTTCAATCATAATTCAGAAATGGTAATAAGAATTACAGACTTTAAGGATGATAGAACATTTGCAACAAGATCTAATAAAGCTGCAAAAGATATCAATAGAAAAATAATAGAACTTCTAAAAAATCCAAAAGAAAAAATCAAAATAAAACTCGTCTCTCTTTAGGGACATAATTTAATATTTTTTCTCCAAGACTTTTACCACAACCTAAAACATTCTTGCCATATTTTAATATAACATATCCTCTACTATGCTCTAATTCTAAATCTTTTCCAGACATCCAATTTTCAAAATCATTTTTATCTAATTCAATAATATTTTTTTTCGCCATAAAAATCTGAGATCCATCAATACTTAATCTTAGTCCATCTTTTTCAATAGTCATAAAATATAGGCCAATATTATTTATTTTTAATTTAGAATAATCTATTAAATCAAATTCTTTATTAACTATATATATTCTGTTTTTAGGAGTCTTAAAAACTGCATATTCTTTAAATTTAAATTCACTTCCAAATTGTTCAATTAATTGTTTATTTAAATTCTTTATATCCTTCCTATTTAATAATTTAAAATTTTTCATTTGTGTGTAAAAATAAAATATAATTTATCTTTTTCTTTTTTATCTAATCTTACAAAACCAAATCTTTCGAATTGAATTAAATCCCCTACTTTTAATTTTTTAATTCCTTTTTCAGCAACTCCCCTTACAGATTTCCCATTATCAAGTAAAATTTCAGTTTTAATTAAATCTTTTAAGACTGGCAACCAATGAATTAGTGTAGCATTCAAATTTTTATCTAATTTATCGGAAATAAATTTACCATTCTTAAAATTAAATAGGTGCATAAATCTATAATTTTTTGATTTAATAATTTTATCTGAAACATAAAATTCATTTTCAACTTTTAATTTTCTCATACCTCTATCTAAATGACTTGGATGTAATGGAATTTCTACATTTTTTCCTTCAAAACCAGAAATTTTTATTTTTTTAGGATCTTGAATAAAAAAATATCTACTTGCAGTATCATCTATCATTCTTTTATTTTTAATAATTAAATCATCCCAAGTCATAGTTGATTCAGATTTAGAAATGCCTGTACTAATTACAAATTCTTTAATAGCCTCAGGTAAAAAACCTCTTCTTCTCAAAGCAACCAATGTAGTTAATCTTGAATCATCCCATCCACTTAGTTCTTTTTTTTCAATTTTTTCTCTAATAACTCTTCCAGAACTTAATATACCTTTCATATTAAATCTAGCAAATTCATAAGTATTTGTAACAACCAGACCTAACAATTTTTGTAAATATTTTTGTAATTCGGCCATAGCTTCAAATTCTTTTCCTCTTAATCTATGGGTTACTCCAAAATAACCATCCATTATCGAATTTTGAAATTCATAGGTTGGCCAAACTCTATACTTTTTTTTAGTTCTAGGATGTGATTTTTCAATTATCCTAAAAAGAGTTGGATCTCTCATAACTGCATTTTTATGAGACATATCTCCAATTAATCTAACAACACACATTTTTGGTTTAGCATCATAAAAATCTAACCAATTTCTTAAATTTTGAGGCTCATCAACATTCCTACACTCACAAGGAATTCCTTTTCTTCTATTTTTTTTTATATCTTCAGAATCACAATAACAAATATAAGCATCTTGAGTTTCAATTAATTTTTTTCCATAATCATAAAATAAGTTCATGTAATCAGAAGCATATTGTAATTCATCATACTTAACTCCTAACCATTCAAAATTATCCAACATAATTTCATAATATTTTTTTTCAACTAATTCAGGATTAGTATCTTCAAATCTAAGGATAAATTTACCCCCATATTCTTTAGCTAATAAATAATTTAAAAGTAAAGCCTTTGCGTGCCCAATATGAGGATATTTTTCAGGACCGGGAGGAAATGCAGTAATAATCTTTTCACCTTCTTTGATTCTTAAAAAATCAAATAATCCAAATTCTTTTTTTATTTTTTCAACATACCCTAATTTATCTAATTCTTTTTTTTGTTTTTCATTGTCCATAGAATTAACTTTATTAACAATTTCAGACAATTCTTTCATAAATTTTTTCATATCTTTTTTAACTTCTGGATATTTAGCAATAAAATGTCCTGCAACTGCTTTTATATTTGCAGTTCCATTATAACTTATTGCATTATCTAATACATATTTTTTTATTTCTTTTTTATTCATTAAAAATAAACTAAATTATAACTTTATAAAACTTATTCAAATACTTAAATAGAAAAGTTTATAAATAGTGTAACTACTAGATAATCACTACAAAATGAAATTAGAAAAAATAATAAAAAAAACAATTCCTGCAATTGCTTTAACAGCTTGTTTGACAGGATGTTCTGAAAAACCAATAAACTATTCAGAAATAAAATTAAATGGTTTTCCATCAAATAATTATGAATTAACAAGTATGGATATTCCAACTAAAGGAAAAATTCTTTATTTAGAAAATACTGGAAAATTAAACAGAACAGAAACAGATTCAACATTAACATATGAAGGGCAAATAAAATATAGAATTCAACCAGATAGAAAATTTGCACCGAAAGATAATTTACATAGTGATATGAATGGAAATACTCCATATGGTAATGAAGAAAACTGGAATGATTATTGGACTTCAGAAAGAGAAGGAAAATTAACATTTAAATTAAAATAATTTTTTATTTTTTAATAAAAAGATTTATAAATAAACTATAATCTCATTCTTAATAACCTAATGATAGGAGGGTTAAAATGGCAGAAATTACACAAGAAAAAGCATATGAAACAATCGAACTTGCAAAAAAATCTGGCAAGGTTAAAAAAGGTACTAATGAAGTAACAAAAGTAATAGAAAGAGGAACTGCAAAATTAGTTGTAGTAGCAAAAGATAGTTCTCCAAAAGAAATTATCATGCATTTAAAACCATTATGTGAAGAAAAAAATATTTCTTTCGTAGAAGTAGATTCAAAAGAAGAATTAGGTGCAGCTGCAGGATTACAAGTTTCAACATCAGCAGTAGCAGTAGTTCAAGAAGGTAAAAAATAAAAATGGCTTCAGAAAAACCAACTAAAAAGAAAAAAGATACATCTTCTTCTAATTTATTTACTAGGGCAGTAGAAGCTAGAGTAGAAGAAATAGTTGGAAGAACCGGTATGAAAGGAGAAATCACACAAGTTAGATGTAAGGTTTTAGAAGGAAGAGATCAAAATAAAATTTTAAGAAGAAATGTTAAGGGTCCAACTAAACAAGGAGACATATTAATGTTAAGAGAAACAGAAATAGAAGCAAGAAGAATGGGATCAAAAGGTAGATAAAAATGGTTAAATGTTCATTTTGTACAAAAGAAATTGAAAAAGGAACCGGAAAAATTTATGTATTCAAAACTGGTAAAATTCTTAATTTCTGTTCAAATAAATGTGAAAAAAATACACTTAAACTAAAAAGAAAACCAGTAAAATTTAAGTGGACAAAAAAAGAGGTAAAATAAATTGGCAATAGAACAAACACTAGTTTTAGTTAAACCTGACGGAGTAAAAAGAGGATTAATTGGAAATATAATTAAAAGATTTGAACAAAGAGGATTAAAAATAATTGGATTAAAAATGGTGCAAGTTGATCCAGATTTCTCAAAAAAACATTATTCTGAACATATAAAAAAAGATTTTTATAAGGGGTTAGAATCATTCATAACATCCGGACCAGTTGTATCAATAGCCATAGAAGGAGTAAATTCTGTTGAAGTAGTTAGAAAAATTGTCGGTTCTACTGAACCAAAAACTGCAGAAGTAGGTACAATAAGAGGAGATTATGCCCACGTTTCAATAGAACACGCAAATTCTAAAGAAGAAGCGGCACAAAATCTAATTCATGCTTCAGGAAATCCTAAGGAAGCAGAACAAGAAGTATCATTATGGTTTTCAATTGACGAAATACATAGCTATAAAGTTAGTCACGAAGAACATACACTTTAATTTTTTATTTTATTTATAATTCTAGAAAGAAAAAGCTTTTTAAAAGCCTTAAATCGCCATATATTAGAAAAATGATTAGACAACCTATTTGCGTATTATTAGCACATGTAGATCATGGAAAAACAAGTATTTTAGATGCAATTAGGGATACTGCCGTAGCAGAAAAAGAAGTGGGAGGAATAACTCAAAATATAACTGCTCATTCTATAAAAATTGAAAAAATTAAAGAAACATGTGGAGAGTTATTAGAAAATATTAATTTAACAATTCCAGGAATATTATTTATAGATAGTCCAGGACATGAAGCATTTACAACATTAAGAAAAAGAGGAGGAAATATTGCAGATATTGCAATAATAGTTATAGATATTAATGAAGGTGCAAAACCTCAAACGTTAGAAGCAATTGAAATTTTAAAGAATTCTAAAACTCCATTTATTATCGCATTAAATAAAATAGACAGAATTAGTGGATATATTCCAAATAAAAAACCAATTTTACAAAATATAAAAGAACAACAAGACTATATTATAAATGATATTGAAACTAAATTATATAAAGTAGTTCAAACATTACATGAACAAGGATTACAATCTGAAAGATTTGATAGGGTAAAAGATTATACAAAACAAATAGCAATGGTACCCTGTTCAGCAATAACCAAAGATGGGCTTCCTGAATTATTAATGGTAATCTCAGGATTAGCACAAAAATTCTTAGAACAAAATTTAAAAACAGATTTAGAAAAACCTGCAAAAGGAACAATATTAGAAGTAACTGAAGAAAAGGGAATAGGAAAAACTTTAGATGTAGTAATTTATGATGGAAAAATAAAACAAAATGATACAATTTTAATAGGTACCTTAAATAAACCAATAAAAACTAAAGTAAAATCATTATTTAAATATGAAAAAGGCAAACTAACTCAAGAAAAAGAAGTTCAAGCATCTGAAGGAATAAAAATTTCGGCAACAGATTTAGATGAAGCAATATCTGGAATGCCAATACATGTTTCTAACGAAAAAAATGAACAAAAAATTATAGAAGAATTAAAACAAGAAATAGATGAAGTAACAATAGATACGGATAATGAAGGAATAATAGCAAAAGCAGATACTTTAGGAAGTTTAGAAGCATTAATCTCATTATTAAAAGATAAAAATATAAAAATTAAGAAGGGTGCAATAGGAAATATAACAAAAACAGATATTGCAGAAGCATCATCAAATGAAAATCCATTAAATAAAATAGTTGTAGGTTTTAATGTAAATATTTTAGAAGAATCAAAGGAAGTAAAAATTATAACTGATAAAGTAATATATAAAATAATTGATAATATTGTAGAATATAAAGAAAAAGCATCTAAATCATTAGAAAAAAAGGAATTTGAAGGATTAGTTAAACCTTTTAAATTAGAAATTATGCAAGGATGTATTTTTAGACAATCGAATCCTGCAGTAGTAGGAGTAGATGTTTTAATAGGGACTGCAAGGGCCAATACTCCATTAATGGGGTCAGATGGTAAAAAAATTACAAATTTAAAAGAAATACAAGACAATAAAGAGACAGTGTCAGAAGCAATACAAGGAAAAGAAATTTCAATTTCTCTTCCAAATATAACTTGTGGTCGTCAAATTAACGAAAAAGATATATTATACTCAGATATTCCTCAAGAGGATTTCAAAAAATTAAAAAAATTAAAAAAGTATTTAAATGAGTCAGAAATTCAATTACTTAAGGAAATAGCTGAAATTAAAAGAGAAAATAATCCAACGTGGGGTATGTAAAAAAATGTTTAAATTAACAATAAATGATGTAAAAGCAAAAAAATCTTATAAAAAAGAAATAGAATCTGAAATTTTTCTAAATAAAAAAATAGGGGAAACTGTATCAGGAGACGATTTTGGATTTAAAGGATATGAATTCAAAATAACTGGAGGAAGCGATAAACAAGGAGTTCCGATGAGGTCAGATATTCCAGGAATAGGAAGAAAAAGACCATTAGTAGTTTCTGGTGTTGGTGTAAAAAATAAAGTAAAAGGAATGCAACAAAGAAAAACAATGCATGGAAACACTATAGATGAAAATGTATCTCAAATAAATTTAAAAATTGAAAAATATGGAAAAGATACATTACCTAAATTATTAGGATTAGAAATAGAAGACAAACCGGTAGAAGAAGTTCCTACTGAAGAAAAACCAAAAGAAAAAAGTGGCGAATAAAGAAAAAGACAAATTAATACCTGAATTAAGTATAGGATTAGTTGGACATGTAGATCATGGTAAAACTACCTTAACAAAAGCACTTTCTGGAAAATGGACAGATGAACATTCTGAAGAATTGAAAAGAGGAATTACAATAAGATTGGGATATGCAAATACCACTTTCTATAAATGTCCTAAATGTGAAGAACCTGAATGTTATTCTGTTACAAAAAAATGTAAGAATTGTAAAACTGAATGTATCCCCTTAAGAAATGTTTCTTTTATAGATGCCCCTGGTCATGAAACACTTATGGCAACTATGCTTTCAGGAGCTGCAATAATGGATGCAGCACTATTGATGGTTTCAGCAATAGAACCTTGCCCTCAGCCTCAAACAAAAGAACATTTAATGACATTAGAAATTAGCGGAATAAAAAATATAATTATAGTACAAAATAAAATAGATTTAGTATCTAAAGAACAAGTTTTAGAAAATTATAATGAAATAAAAAAATTCTTAAAAGGGACAATTGCAGAAAATGCACCAATTATTCCTATTTCTGCACAACATAATATTAATATTGATAGTTTAATAAATTCTATTCAAGAAAATTTTCCGACACCAAAAAAAGATATAACAAAAGACCCGTTATTTTTAATTGCAAGATCCTTTGATATAAACAAACCTGGAACATTAATTAAAAATTTGAAAGGGGGTGTTCTTGGTGGTTCAATGAAACAAGGAATTTTCAAAAAAGGAGATTCAATAGAAATTGTACCAGGAATTAAAAAAGAAAAACAAGGAAGAATAATTTGGCAACCAATTAAAACAAAAATTGAATCATTAATTACTGGAGAACAAGAAGTAAAAGAATTAACTCCTGGAGGATCAGCAGGAATTCAAACACAATTAGATCCATCATTAATAAAATCAGATTCATTAGTGGGAAATGTTATAGGATTACCAAATAAAATACCTGAAGTTTTAGAAGAAATAAATTTAAAACAAAACCTTTTAGAAAGGGTTGTCGGATCAAAAGATGAATTAGATGTTGAACCAATTAAAAAGGGGGAAATCTTAATGCTTAATGTTAATTCAACCGCCACAGTTGGAACTGTAATGGAATTAAAAAAGGATTCTATAAATTTAAAATTAAAAAAACCAGTTGCAGCATTTAAACAAGACAGAGTTACAATTTCTAGAATGGTTGGTGCACGTTGGAGATTAATTGGTTACGGAAATATTATTTAATTTACAACTTTTGTTAAAGAAATAACTTTATCATCAGAAGAAAGTTTCATTATTCTCACACCCTGAGTATTTCTTCCTATTTTTGAAACATCTTTAGCTAATACTCTAATTAAAATTCCATTTTTAGTTACAAAAATTAATTCTTCTTCACCATTAACAGATTTAATACCTATAACTTTCCCATTTCTTGAACTAGTTTTTATATTAATAACACCCGATCCTCCACGATTAATTAATCTATATTCATTAATATCTGTTCTTTTACCATATCCATTTTCAGTTATAGTTAATAAAGAATCTCTGGCAATATCAACTCCAATAACTTTATCATTAACTAATTTAATTCCTCTAACTCCCATAGAACTTCTACCTACTGGCCGAAGTTGATTTTCTTTAAATCTAATCGCCTTACCATTTTTAGAAGCAATAATTAATTCTTCTCCATCTTTAGTTAAAATTACATCAATTAGTCTATCTTCATCTTTTAGATTAATTGCAATTATCCCTCCTTTTCTAGGATTAGAATATTCTTTTAATGAAGTTTTTTTAATTAATCCAT
>CAYUWX010000006.1:9571-23075 GCA_964448715.1 Candidatus Woesearchaeota archaeon | reverse complement strand
AAAGAATTAATTCTAAATAAAGAAATTTACATACAACAAGATATAACAGATAGAGGAAATTATGGAAGATTATTAAGATATATTTATTTAGATGATTTATTAATTAATGAGCATTTAGTAGAAGAAGGATATGCAAAAGTATATGATAAATATAAAAACGACACATCAAAATACTATCAATTAAAACGGGTAGAAGCTGAAGCAATAAGATTAAATAAAGGATTATGGAATTGTTAATGAATTAAAAAAAATGAACCATAAAAAAATAATCAAAAAAGCAATAAATTATTCGGGGGAAAATTCAGAAAAAATATTAAAAGATATTTCTGCCCATCCAAAAAAACCATTATTAAGATTAATAGCTAATTATCATAAATTACTTTTTCCTTCATTAAAAAATATAAATTTTGAAAGCAAATCTAATAGAGAAGAATTAAATCAACCAAATAAACCAGTAGTATATATCTCAAATCATGTGAGCAATTTAGACTCATTAATTATTGGAAGTCAATTATTTTTAAACGAATATGCATATCCTATATTTGCAGCAGGAGAAAATCTATTCACAAATAAAATTTCAAATTATTTATTAAAATCTTGTGGCGCATTTAAATTAAAAAGAAGAATTACTCTAAAAGATAAAGAGTATATGAATTTAATAGGTGCCTATATAAGGGCAAATTTAGAAGAAGATATACCTTTAATGATTTTTCCAGAAGGAACAAGATCAAGAAATGGAAAATTAGGATTATTTAAAAGGGGTTTAATATCTCATACATTAGATACCTACTTCAAAAATAAAGAAGAATCTAATTTGGAAGATTTATTATTTGTACCTATGGGAATATCCTATTCTCAAGTTCCGGAAGATACATATTTCTTAAAAAATGATTCTTCAAATGCACAAAAAAAAGATTTAATTAAAGATTTCTGGGCAATGCGAAAAAATCCTAATCCCGTATACATGAGAATAGGAAAACCAATAAGTACCAAAGAATTTTTTGAAGAATATAATCCTAATTCAGACGAATTAGTCACTTCATTATCTAAAGATTTTGCATCATATTTAAGAATTAAAACAACTACTCAAATTCCTATATTAACTGAAGAAATTATTCATCACTCCATAAATGAAATACTCAATGAACAAAAAGGAGGAATATATTTATCTGATTTAAAAGAAAAAGTACAAACTACAAAAAATAAATTAAGAAAAAATTTTAATCCAAATATTGTGGCCAATTGGAATTCACTTGAAGAAACTATTTCAGATATGTCAAAAAGAGGAATAATTAAAAAAACCAAACAAAAAATAAATATATTAAATATAGACATTATCAAATATTATGCAAATAAATTAACTGAATTTTATAAAAAATAAATTATTGAGGTTTCTCAGTTCTAAAACCACATTCCTTACAATAAGCAACTTCATAAAATCCGTCACTAAATTTATGTTGACCTTTATGTAATTTAGCATTACAATCTGGACAATTATCTTTTAACATAAATTTAATCTATCAAAACTTATTTAAATACTTTACTAAGAACTTAAACTATGAAATTTTCAGAAAAAGAAATTAATGATTTACTAAAAGCATGGATAGCTATTTCTATAGCTTTTGCTATTTTATTAAATAGAGATTTTTTCTCTCCATCTTTTTCTACAACTCTAATTGTATCTTCAATAACAGTGGGTGTGGGATTTTTATTGCACGAACTTGGACATAAATATGTTGCACAAAAATATCATTTTTGGGCAGAATTTAGAGCATCAAATGGAATGTTAATTTTTGCAATACTAATGAGTTTATTTTTAAAAGTAATTTTTTTAGCACCTGGTGCAGTAATGATTCATGGATATTATATGACTAAAGAAAAAAACGGAAAAATTTCTGCAGCAGGACCAATGGTAAACTTTATTCTAGCTGCATTATTTATTATATTATTAGCTTTAGGAATAAATAATCAATTAACTAATTATGGTGCATTCATAAATTCTTGGATAGGTTTATTTAACATGCTTCCAGTATGGAATATAGACGGTAAAAAAATTCTAAATTGGAGTAAACCTGTATATTTTTCAATGGTAGGTGTAGGATTATTAGTTTTATTTCTAAGTTCAGCATTAGGAACTATTTAATAACGTTTATAAATCAAATAAAATTCTCAGAATAATGAAACAAAATGTTAAGAAAATTAGAAAATAAAATATTTGGAAGAACAAAGACTATAGATAAAAAACTAAATTCTTTAGACGATATAAAAAGTATATTAGGAAAAATAGATGAAAATAAACTTGAAGAAGGAATTATAAAATATGCGTCTAGAGAAATGGAATTCTGAAAGATTTGACGGAACTATAGTTCAAACTAGCTTGTATGCAAAATCAAATTTTTCTTTCAAAATAAAAAAATAATTTTTTATTTTTTTTAATTTTATCTACTAGAATCAGCTTGTCTTTCTGACTCTAATTTTTTAGAAACAGCATTACTTGCTTGATCCATTTTAAATGCGGCCAAAATTTCATCAGTTAAAGTTTGAGAAATTTTTTTCTTTGAATTAAAAGATTTGGCATAAGAACCTTGAACCATCCACCTTAAAGCCAAATCAACTCTTCTCAAAGGAGATAAATCAACAGCTTTTGAATATCTTGCTCCACCATATTCAATACCTGTAACTTCTTCTCTAGGTGCAGCATTTTCTACAGCTGTAACAAATACTTGAACTGGATTTTGCTTAGTTTGTTTTTCAATATTCAAAAAAGTCTCTTTTACAATTTTATAAACATTATTTGATTTTCCTGTACAATGTCCAGAACTTGTTTTATGTTTTTTTCCTTTATGTCCGGGAACCATTAATCTATTCATTAATCTTTCAATAATATTATATTTCATAGTCCATATTCTTTGGCCAGAAACTCCTCTTCCGGCACTTCTAGGAACTAAAACGGGATTAATAAAAATATAAGGTACCAAAGCTTTTTCTTGAACTTTAACAGATTCCATATCCCATAAATTAAATACTTTCATCATCTTCTACCTTTTTCTATCTTTCCTTTCACTAATGCTCTTAAACATTGATCATTAACTTTAATCACTTGCCACCTGATACCTGGAATATCTCCTTTTGCTCTTCCTTTTGTACCCCCAATACATTCTACTAATACTTCATCATGTTCATCAATCATTTTGATAGAACCATCTAAAGGTGAAAAGGCAGTAATTTTTCTACCATTTTTAACTAATTGGCATTTTACACATTTTCTTAATGCAGAATTTGGCTGTTTAGCTTCTCTTTGCACTTTTTCAAGAACAATAGCTTTAGCTTGATGACTAGCCTTTAAAGGATCAGATTTTTTCTTTAAACCTAATGTTCTTTTCTTAAAATAAGGATCTTTCCATCTATTTAATTTCCTTTTTTTCTTTAATTTTAAACCGGAACCTAATCCTCTTGATTTATTTGCCATTTTATATTATTTTTATATCCTCGATATCGAAGTATTTTTTTACCAAATTTTTTAACATATTTAAATGTTTCTTATCTCTTCCAATCAATAAACCTTTCTCTCTTGTCGAAGAAACCTTAATTTCAATAATTTTATCTTCAACTTTAATATCTAGTGCAACTATTGGTGAAATAAAACCCTTTATAAATTTAACTGGTTCGGAATTATACTCCACAATTTTTATTCTTTTATTTAAAAGATCACTTAATTTTTTTACATTAATTCCTTTAGGGCCAATAGCTTTCCTGGCCTGATTCTCTTTTACTATAAAAATAAAAATTTCATTATATTCGAGAAAATTTTTAACAGTAGATCTAGTTTTATTTTCAAACAAATTAATCAATTGTATAGTTTTTAAATCAAATTTACTCATTTTTTAGAAAAACATATATTTATTGAAAAAGGTTTTTTACAGATAGCACCCAATTCTTTACTATCATCTTTTAAAATATTAATTTCACATTTAGAAAGTTTACAATATTTAATTAATCTTTCTTTCAATTCTTCAGAACAATTACTAGAAATAAATACCTCTTTTGCAGTTCCATTTCTTATTGCTTTAATTGTTTCATCACTACCAACTATAATCTTTTTTTCTTTTACTAAACTTTTTAAATTTTCTAAACTCATTTTTTCTTACCTTTTGTATCTTTTATTTTTGCCATTAAACCCGGTAAACCAGTACCTAATGGGATTGGTTGATTGATCATAACATTTTCAATTACACTCTCTATTTTATCTACTTCTCCTTTTAAACTTGCTGCAACAATATGCTTCATAGGGGTTTCAAAACTTGCTCTAGCTAATACTGAATGTTTTTCACCAGAAATTCCGCCCCTAGTAATACCCTTAATTGTTCCGGTGTGTGTCATTAAATCAGATAAAAACATAACATGTCTTATATCAATATCCAATCCTTGATTTTCCAAAACCTCTAAAGCTTCATTCATAATAATTTGTCTAGCAGCTTCAATACCTAAAACCTTATCTATTTCAAATAAATTATTAGATACTGTTAATTTTGCATCAACTTCTTTTAATTTAAATACATCTTTTAAATTTGAACCAGCACACATAATAACATATTTATTATTTTTTTTAGTTGGTAATACTTGAGTTATCCCCTTAATTCCTCTAACAACTATAACTTTAGCTTTTTGTTTTAATTTATATAAATTCATTAAATCTCCTTCTTCCTTAATGGGTTCAATAATAATTCCTTTTGTACTTTCTCTAATATTCACATCTTTTAATTTATCTTTAATTACAGCAGCTATTTCCCCTTTTTTAAAACCATAATCTCTTAATTTAACATTATCAAAATTAACTTCTAATGTAGATTTCATCATATTTAATGAAAACTCAGAACTGATTTCTTCTAAAGTCATTTGTTTAATATAACTAGCAATTTTTTTAATATTTTTTTCATTTTTTAAATATTCAGATTTTAAATATACTTTCATAGATGGTGTTGATGGTTCTTTTCTAGCATCAAAAATTTCAATTAATCTAGGAAGACCTCTTGTTACTTGTACCTCAGCTACACCTGCCATATGAAACACATTTAATGTCATCTGAGTACCTGGTTCACCAAAAGATTCAGCAGTTACAATACCTACAGATTCACCAGGAGCAATTAAAGATTCAACATATTCTTTTTTACTTTCTTCTAAAACTTTTTTTATTTGAACGATTGTTAATTTGTTCTCTTTAGATAATTTTTTGATATCTTCGATTATTTTATTTGGTAATTCTCCATCATATTTATCATATATATCTGCCATTTTTATTTACCTTTTATTTGAGCAATAATTTTTTTAATATTAATACTACCGCCATCACTCTTTGAAATATCAATACCATCGTCACCATATTTAAATTGAATAATTTTTTTCTCTGCATCTCTTACAGTTGAATCATATTCTATTTTCATATCTTGTAAAGCACTAGACAATCTTCTATATAAATAACCGGATTTAGGTGTTCTTAATGCAGTATCCATAAGTGCATCTCTTCCAGTCATTGAACTGAAAAAATACTCTGTTGGACTCATACCTTGTTTATATCCTCCGGAAATAAATCCTCCTGCTTTTGGACCTCTATCTCCCTTTTGGAATACAGATAATGATCTCTTTGCATATCCTCCAACAATTCTATTTCCACCCATTACTTGTTGACCTACAGACGCAGCCATCATACTTAAATTTAATAAGTTACCTCTTGCACCAGCATGGGCCATAATTAATGTTGAATTATCCCTTTCACGAATACCTTCATTAACATTATTACTGATATCATTTCTAACTTTATTTAAAATTTCTACAACTCTAATTTCTAAAGTTTCTTTTAAGGTATTTCCAGGTAAAGGTTCTAATTTACCTGCCTCAAAAGTATCAATTAATTTATCTACTTTTTTATAAGCAGTTTCTATTTCTTTTTCATTTTGTTGAATAACTTCTTTTGGTAAATCACTATCTGAAATAGATGTTGTAAATCCTAATTTTAACAATGTAGCAATACCTAATCTAAATAAACTACTCATAAATTCAATTCCAACTTCATCACCATGTTTTGAATAAATAGATCTAATTAAAGTACCATTATCTTCACCAATTAAATTTTTATCAATTAAACCTTCTAATAATAATCCTTTTTTAATAACTACTGATTCACCATTTTTACTTTCACCAATAAATTCAAAATTTTCTGGTAAAAGTACACTAAAAATTTCTCTACCACTTACACTATCTTTAAATTTAGAAAATCTATCCTTTTCATAAACTCCAATAGACATCAACATTTGAATAGCTTCTTCCTTTGTAACTTCAAAATTTTTAGTTAATAAATAAGTTCCAGAAATAGCATCTTCTACAGAACCAATAATATTTAATCCATTTTTAGGACTAATAATATGTTTTTGTACAATCATTAATAATTCTGCTTCAGCCCTAGATTCTTCAGTTTGAGGAATATGTAAATTCATTTCATCTCCATCAAAATCCGCATTATAAGGGGTACAAACAGCAGGATTTAATCTAAAACTTTTTCCAGGCAAAATTCTAATTTTATGAGCCATAATACTCATTCTATGAAGAGAAGGTTGTCTATTAAAAATTGAAATATCTCCATCTAATAAATGTCTTTCAACAATATATCCGGGTTGTAATTCTTCCAATAAAACTTCTAAAACATCATCTGTAATTTTTTTCTTTTTTCCATCTGGTCTTAATACGTAATTTGCACCAGGATAAACTTTTTGTCCATTTTTTATTCTTTCTTTTAACCAATCTATATTCCATTCAGTAACTTTTTCAGGAACAGTTAATTCAGTAGCTACAGATTGAGGAATCCCCACCTCATTAAATTTAATTTTTGGATCAGGACTAATAACCGTTCTTGCAGAATAATTTACTCTTTTTCCAGCAAGATTATGTCTAAATCTTCCTTCTTTACTTTTTATTCTTTCAGATAAAGTTTTCAAAGGTTGACCAGATCTGTGTCTAGCAACAGGTAATTGTGCAACTGAATTATTAAAAAATGTAGTAATATGGTATTGTAATAAATCCCATAAATCTTCAATAATAATTTCCGGGGCACCAGCATTAATATTTTCAAATAATCTTTGATTAATTCTAATTATATCACTTAATTTATGAGTTAAATCATCCTCGCTTCTTTCACCAGATTCCAATGTAATACTGGGCCTTATAGTTACTGGTGGAACAGCTAAAGTTTTCAAAACCATCCATTCAGGCCTTGCAAATCTAGGATTTATATCTAAACAAATTAAATCAGAATCCTCCATTCTTTCTAATCTTGCCCTAACTTCTGTAGAAGTAATTCTTTTACCATCTTCTAAAATTGTAGAAGGTTTTTCAATTGTAATCTTTTTTTGTTTAGCTTCACAATGTGGACATTTTTTAATAGTTTTTAATTTTGCAACAAAAGCTCTTATCAATTTTTGTTTGTCTTTTATTCTTTTTTCAGCTTCAGCAATTTCTAATTTTTTTATAAAATCTTGAATTTTATTTTCATCAATTGTAATTCTTCCACAATCTCTACAAGAAATTCTTAACAAATCTAGAATATTACTAATATAATTAATATGAACAACAGGTCTAGCTAAATCCATAAAACCAAAATGGCCAGGACATTCCTTTAATTTTTGACCGCACGTTTTACATTTTAAACCAGGATCAATAACGCCCATTCTAATATCCATCAAACCACCATCAACAGGATATCCTTCCCTATCATAAAGTTCGGGTGTAATAATTTTAGCAACAGACATTTTTTTAATATCTCCAGGAGAAAGCAAACCAAATGTAATGGATTCTATCTTTTTTTCAGCAAATTCCATTTTCTAAAATTTCCCCCATAATTTAATTTTCGGATCAACATTTAAACTTCTTAATTCATCTAATAATAATTTGAAAGCATAACTTAATTCAATAGTGCTAATTTTTGCATTTTCACCACATCTCAAACACATTGGTTTATTCTTATATGCATTATATGTCCCAATTCCACCACAATCTTCACAAACATAAACTAAAGTCTTATCTGAATCAAATCTTTCTTTTAATAATAGGGATGCACCATGTGCTACTAAACAGTCCTTCTCCATCTCTCCAAGTCTCAATCCTCCACCCATTGCTCTACCTTCAACAGGTTGTCTTGTTAATAATTGAATTCTGCCTGAGGCTCTTGAATGTAATTTATTTGCAACCATATGTTTTAATTTGAAATAATAAATATTACCTATAAAAATTTTAGCTTTAAATCTTTCACCAGTTAAACCATTATAAAACACTTCAGTTCCATCTTCTCTAAAACCCAATTCTAATAATTGTTTTCTTAAATCTCCTTCTTCAGGAGTATCAAAAGTAGTGGCATCCACTACATTTCCAGATAAAGCACCAACTTTTCCAGCTAAAATTTCCATTAAATGTGATACAGTCATTCTTGACGGAATACTATGGGGACTAAAAATTGCATCAGGAGTTATTCCTTTTTCACTAAAAGGCATATCTTCATGAGGAACTAATAAACCAATTACTCCTTTTTGACCATGTCTTGAAGCAAACTTATCTCCAATTTCTGGAATTCTAGGTTGTCTTAATCTAACCTGAATTAATCTATTTCCTTCTTCATTTTCAGTTAAAAAAACACCATCAACAATTCCATTTGAACCTTCGCCTAAAGCAATAGAACTTTCTCTTCTTGTAGTTGCATCCATATTAAATTCATCAGCACCACTTAAAAATCTAGGAGGACTTGTTCTTCCAATTAAAACATCATCTGTTTTTATGTTAGCTTCAGGATAAACAATTCCATCATCTTCTAAATATTTATAATCTTTTTCAGTTCTATATCCTTTAACTTCTTCATCAGGTATAGAAACTTGATCCATTAATCCACCAGAATATCTAACTTCATCTAATTTAAAAGGTTTAAAGAAACTAGATCTTGCTAAACCTCTTTGCACACTTCCTTTATTAACAATTAATGAATCCTGCATGTTATATCCTTCATAACTCATAACTGCAAGTATAATATTTTGACCAGAAGGATGATCATCATATTTAAATACATCATGCATAAATGATTTTACCATTGGTCTTTGAGGATAATGTAATAAACTTGAATCAGTATCCATTCTTAATAAAAAGTTTGTAGCATACATTCCTAAAGCTTGTTTTTGAATTTTACTACCTCTAATTAATCTTGAAGAACTTCCAAAATTTGAATAAGGTACTAATGAAGTAACTAATCCTAAAATAACTATTGGACTAATTTCTAAATGTGTATGTTCATTTGTTAAATCCTCTTCATTTAAAGCAATAAATGAATTTTCTTCTTCACCAGCATCTAAATATTCTATAATTCCTTGTTCAACTAAATCTTTCCAGTTTAATTGTTTATTTTTTATATCTTCGATATGTTTTTTAGTCAACAAAGATTTACCATTCTTTACTAAAATAACGGGCCTTCTTAATCTACCTTTATTAGTGTCAATATAAACTTCATTTAATTCTTCATTAAATCTAATATTAAGTTCAGAACTTATTTTTCCTGCTCTTCTTTTTTCCCTAATATTATTAGCAAACTCTTTAGGATTTTCAACATTACCTACAAATTTTTCATTTAAATAAACATCAACCATTTTAAGATAAATTTAAGGATTCCTCCCCTAATTGTTTTTTAATTTTTGCTTCATCAATTGTTTTTGAAATTGTAGATAATAAAGTTAAATTTTTTCTCAAACCAATCGGAGTACCTTCCGGGGTTTCAACAGGACATAATCTTCCCCAATGAGTACTATGTAATGCTCTAGCTTCAAAATTTTCTTGAGTAGAAGTTAACAAACTTACAACTCTTTGAAGATGAGATAAAGTATCAATTGAATTTACTCTTGCAATATTTTGACTAATACCAGCTCTTCCACCTGGCCAAGTACCTGTAGCCATTGCACTTTTAATTCTAGAACTTAATAATTGATCCCTAATAATAATTTTAACAGAAGTAAATTTACCTCTCTTAACCAATCTTTGAAAATTATACATTATATCTTGAACTAATGCTCTTAAATTAACTCTAAATAAATCTTCTAATAAATCTCCACTCATTTTTAATTTTTTATTAGAATAATGATCTTGATCAGATAAAGGTACATGTTTATTTGCAATATATAAAAATTTTTTAATTAACTTACAAAGATTTAATGCCTTTTCTTTCCTATCTTTTTTATCTCCACCAATATGAGGTAATAAATATCTATCAATTTGATCAAAAGTTCTTTCTTCTACAAAATCTTTTTGCATAATTCCTACTTTTTTAGCCAAATATTCTATAGCTTCTTTCTGATTTTTAATATCAACTGAATTATACAAATTAATTAATAAATCATCTAGTTCTTTATCATAATTTACAGCATTCATAATATCTTGATCCTTTTCCAAACCAAGAGCTTTAATTATTGGAATAACTGGAACTCTTTGGAATCTTCCAAAAGTTAAGGTAATAATTCCATCTTTTAATTGTTCAACAGAATGTGGAATTCTATAATTTTCTTTCTCAGAAAATATTTTTCCAACATATTTACTTGGACCAACTTTTAACTTCTTAACGAAAAATTTATTTGAAGCTAAATCTTCTACTGTAATAAGCACTCTCTCATTACCATTTAATATAAAATATCCTCCGGAATCAGTAGGATCTTCTCCTTTTTCAACTAATTCATTAGGTTTTAAACCATTTAAATGACAATATTTAGATCTTAACATAACTGGCATCTTACCAACTTGAATTGAAAATAATTCTCTTTGAATATCATTAACATAAGTAGCAACTTCTAAATAAATGGGGGCAGCATAAGTTAATTTCCTTAATCTTGCTTCCATAGGATAAAGTATCCTTTTTGAACCATCAGCTTCAATAATTTCAGGTTTACCTACTTTTATTTTATTAAATTTAATTTTGAAATTTTCATATTCTTGAGGAATAATTGTAGGAACTATTTCTCCAATATCAACAATTATTTTTTGTAATTCTTTATCTAAAAAATTATTAAATGAATTTAAATTAGATTCTACAAAAGAGTGATTATCAAAATAATTTGCAATAATATCTTTATAACCCTTAACCATGTACAACCACCCTATAAAATTCTTTTTTAATATTTGTTGGACTATCTCTAATAATTTTTATAACATCTCCAAATTCAGCATCTAAACCTTCTAAAGCGAGATCACTTTCTAAAATCATTGGCAATTGATTTAATTTAATATTGTGGTCTTTTAATAAAGAAGTTTTTTCACCCTCTGTTAATTTAATATGTTCGGGAACTAAAATATGTTTTTTTATATTGAATTCTTCTGCCATTTTATTTAATTATGAATGGACCGGACGGGACTTTCAAGATACTCCTTGAATACCTTTTTGAACCCGCGACCCCTTGGTTAAAAGCCAAGTGCTCTACCAAGCTGAGCTACCAGTCCATCTCGGTTTTTGCAAACCTACGCCCTGGCCGGGATTCGAACCCGGGTCGTTGCCTCGACAGGGCAACATGATAACCAACTACACTACCAAGGCATAGTTCACTCTAAAACATAATGAAAAATGATTAATTTTTTGGGACGTCCATTTTGTCTTAGAGAAGCTTCTGCTCAGTTGTAAATTTAGTGCAAATCAATTGTTTATAAATGTTTTGGTTTTCCGAAGAGAAAAAATCCCGTCACCCAGATTTGAACTGGGAACCTTTCGGGTACGGCTAACTATTTTTCATCCATAGTTTTTACTTAGTCGAATAGTATCTACAGCCGAACGCTCTGCCATTGAGCTATGACGGGATAATAAAAAAGACTTAAGATTATTTATAAGATTAACTATTAAGAAAATATTTCTGCACGATTTGACTTCACATAAACCGCCCTTCCATGTCTTAAATACTTAACAATAGCAGAAGGAACAGATCTAATAATATTTGGTTTATACTTCATAGTATATTTTAATATAATTTCTTCTCTTTTATTTAAATTAGATAAATTCCAAACCAATTTGGTAGATTTACCTGAATCGCTTTTAAAAATTTTAGGTTCAAAAGTTCCAAAATGATAAACTTTCTCAACTCTTCCGCCAAGACGATCCATAATTTTTATATTTTTTATATTTTTTAATGTTTTATTCTTTAATGTTAAAACAACATTCATACTATAAATTCCATCATCTCCTTTTTTCATACTCACAACTTTTTTCTCTAAAAATAAATCTCTCCTTAAAAAATAATATAACCAAATTATTAATAAAATAGCTAAACTAAATAAAAAAATAAAATCTCTATAATTTGTTTTTATTTCAATTGTTTTAGTTTGATCGGGTTCTAAATCAAAACTCCACATTAAAATATAATTTCCATTTTCATTAGTTATTTCATCAGGAACAGGATTTGTTGAAGTAAATAATTTTTGAATAAAAGATAATTTTTTCATATAATTTTCATGACTTATAGTATTTCCATTATTTGTTCTTATTACTGATTCCTTTGTATACAAAAATCCGCCCTCAGGACTTCCTACCCCTTTCACATCAGTAAAATAACCTATATTTATTGATTCCTCTCTATCAATAACTAAATCCCTATCATAAATTTTCAAAAATACAGGGGTATCTCCTTCACTTACAGTACCTTCAAATTCAATAGGTAATTCTAATTCTAAAGTTTCATATGGCCTAATATCAAAAAATTCTTCTTTTTCAAAATAATCACTTAAAAAAACTAAACTTAAATTATTAATACTTAAATCATAATTATTTCTTATATTTATTCTAAAAAGGCTTTCCTTATTTGGATTAATATTTTCTGAAGAAATTAACTCGGTACTTAGGGCCTGATTATAACTAACTACTTTTAATTCAAATAATTCATCATTTAATATACTTTCATTTGTTGTAGAAACTACATTCATAGATAGCCCATAATCTCCAGGTTCTTGGCCCTCAAAATGTTTAAAAGAAATTTCAATAGTTTCAGAACTTTTTTTAGGAATTGTTACACTATCTGCTTCCATTAACCATTCCCAATATACAGATGGTTTTTCAATTCTAAAAGTATCTTCAAAATCTTGATTATTAGTTATAGTTAAATAAAATTTAGCATCTCCATCTGGCAAAATAGTATCTTGAATAGGTTCATTACTAGTTTCTATTAATTCATTAGCAATTACTTGATTAGCTAAAATTAAAAATATCACCAATAAAAATAATTTTTTCTTCATAAAAAAGGGATATTATTTCAATATATAAATTTTGTGTAAAAATAAAAAAAATAAAAAAAGAAGGTAATTAAAATTCTTCTGCTTTGTCTTCAGTATCTTCAGTAACTTCTTCTTCAGTATCTTCAGTAACTTCTTCTTCAGCAGGTTCTTCTTCAGTTTCTTCTGCTTCTTCTTCAGCAGGTTCTTCTTCAGTTTCTTCTGCTTCTTCTTCAGCAGGTTC
>CAYUWX010000006.1:0-9471 GCA_964448715.1 Candidatus Woesearchaeota archaeon | reverse complement strand
TTCTCCTTCTTCTATTACTTCAGATGTTTCTTCATCTGATTCTTCAGCATTATCTTCAGAAGTTTCTTCTTCAGATTCTTCATTTGTTTCTTCTGTTGTTTCAACTTCTTCAGTTGTTTCTACATTTTCATTCATATTTTCTTCCATTTTTATTTTTCCTCCATTAAGCAAATGAATATCACTCTATCCAAACTTTATTCATAATAATTTGATTAATAGGATCATCATTTGCACCGGTTTGTACATTACCTATTTTTTCAATAACTTCAATACCCTCTATTACTTCGCCAAAAACACTATGATGATTATCTAACCAATTTGTTGGAGCTAAAGTAATAAAAAATTGACTTCCCCCCGTATTTGGACCGGAATTAGCCATAGAAAGTATTCCTTTTTTATTATGTTTTAAATCTGGATGAAATTCATCTTGAATATTATATCCTGGGCCACCCATTCCATTTCCGTCTGGGCAACCACCCTGAATCATAAAACCTTTTATAACTCTATGAAAAATTAAACCATTATAAAATTCTTCATTAACTAATTTTTTAAAATTATCAGTAGTTACAGGAGCCTTATCATCATACAATTTAACTTTAAAATTTCCTTCACTTGTTTCAAAATTTATAATTGTCATTTTATTTTGATTTAAAAAAACTAATGCGATTATTAAAACACCAATTAGAATAAATAACCTCCATTTTTTTTTCATAGGTTTCCATTTTCTATTATGATTTATAAAATTATCGCTTCATTAATTTAGGTATTTCAGAGGTTAAATCAATTATCGTCGACGGATAATTAGGTAAATATCCATCATCAATTACTATATCAACATTTTTTAAAATTTGCCTAGAAACTTGTTTTAAACTTCTTGCAGGTTTTTGTCCAGAAAAATTCACACTAGTAGTTATAAAAGGAACATTGGCTTTTTTTATTAAGTCCGTAAATTTATGATCGGGAATTCTAACTCCTAATGTGTTTAATTTAGGATTCACATTTCTAGCAACTGCTCTTTTTTTAATTTTAAAAATATATGTGTAGGGGCCGGGTAATTTTTTTATAAATTTTTTATTAGGGATTTCTAGATTTTTTGTAATCCAAGTTTTATTCGGTGCAATAACTGACAAAGGTTTATTTTCTCTTTTTTTTAATTCATTAATTAATTGAACAGAACCTTGTTTTAAGGCATTACATCCTAAACCATAAACAGTATCTGTTGGATAGATAAAAATTTCTCCAGATTTTATTCTTCTAACTATTTCTGATTTATTTATTTCATCAAAATTATATATATCTGGCATAAAATTAAGAGTTTTTAAGGAATTATAAATCTTTAGTTAATAAACTTTTTTAAAGTATTCTTGACTTCCTAAATATATGAATAAAATAAAATTAGAATTCAAGATAAAAGAATTAGAAACAAAAATTGAAAATTCTATACAAATTATTAATGAAACAGATAAGAGGTTAGAACAAGAAATACAAGATTATCCACTAAGAGAAAAAATTTGGGAAAAATTAATAGAAGATATGAAAATAGATAAATATCATTCAATTGACGAATATATTAGATATAAATTTATTATGAGAGAACTGGAAGAAGATTTTTTTGATGCAGTATTTGAAGTATTTACAGTCCAAGGGTATGAAGAATATGATTTAAAAAAATTAAGAGAAAAAGAAAAAATTTTGAAAGAAGCTAAAAAAGAATATTTTTAATTAAATTTTCTATATTAAACAACCTCAGAAACACCATTAATCTTCTCAAACCTTATAACATTGTCAACAAAACTATCAATTTTTGGATCATGACTAACAATGATTACTTGTTTGATATCCAAATCATCTAAAATCATTCTTAACTTATCAACTTGTTCAGATGAAAAACCATCCGTAGGTTCATCTAATATTAACAAATCTCTAGTATTAATATCTGACATTAAAGTATTAATAATTTGATTTAAAGCCAACCTATAGGCTAATGCGGCAGCAGTACGTTCACCACCTGACAAATGATCATAATCAATATCATATCCATTTTGTAAAATCTTAGGACTAAAATCATAACTTAGGCTAATTTCCAAATCCTCATTCTCAACTAATAATTTAAACCAATCTTTAAACAATTCATTAAAATCAGAATGAACCTTTTTCATAAACTGTTTTTCCATTAAAGAAACAACAGAGCTAAATTCGCCTTCAATAAAACTTATTTTTTCAGAATAATCAATTATTTTTTCTTTAAATTCAATTTTTTTCTTTATTTCTAAACTTAACTCAGAAACTCTTTCATTAATTAATTTAATTTCTCTTTCATTTACTAAAATATCAGAATTACATCTTTTCTCAATTTCACTAACCTCATTTAATTCTAATTTTAATTTATCATAAACTTCAGAAACATCAGGTAAACTCTCTAATACTTGATTTAAACCGATTTTTTGAGAATTTATTTCGCCAATATCTTTTTTCATTTTATTTTGCTCTAGATTTAAATTTTCTAAATTTTTTCTTTTGCTTTCTAAATTATCTTTTTTTAATTTTATAACTTCAATTTTATTTTTTTCTTTTCTTAAATCATCTAATTTATTTTTTAATTCATTCAGAACTTCAGAATTTTTTATTTCCTTATTTTTATGCTCTTGAATTAATTCAGAAGTATTTTTTAATTTTAAATTTTCAATTTCTTCAATACTATATTTATGATCCTTGCCGACTTTTTGCTTACAAACCGGACAAGAATCTAAAGAAATAATATCTTTTTTCATTTTATTAGAATTACTTATTATAAACTCAGACTCTCCAATTTTTTTACTTATTTCTCTATTTTCTATTTCAATTCTTCTAATATCTTCTTCAATATCTAAAATTTTCTTATTAAATAATTCAGAATTTAAATTAGTATTATCTTTTAGTTCCTTTTCCAATTCATTTATTTCTGAACTTAAAGTTTCAATAGAATTATTATTTCTAACTCTTTGATTAACCAAATTTTCTAATTTATGATTTAAAATTTCTAAATCTCTTTTAATATCATTTCTTTTTTTTGTTTTTTCTTCCAATAATTCAACATCTTTTCTTTTATTATCTAACTCTATCCTAACTTTACTTAATTTTTCTTTAGAATTATTTAATTCTTCACTAATTTCCTTTACCCTTAAAACTTTCAATTCTTTTTCTTTACTTATTTCTTCTAAATTAGAACTTAAAATTAATAACTCTTTTTTTCTTTCTTTTAATTTAGAAATTAATATCTTAGAATTTTCTAAAACTCTTTTATACTTATCAATACCAAAAACTCTTCTTAAAATATTCAATCTTTCTTCGGGTTTATTTACTAAAATACTTTTCATCTCTTCTTGAGGAGTATATACAGTATAATTATAGATTAAAGATTTAGATTTAGTCAAAGATTCTGCAGGATAATTAAACAGTTCTAAAACTCTTTGTTTTAATTCTACAGGGCTAAGTTCTTCTTTATTCGAATCAACAGAAAAGAAACCAGAAACTTGGATAATTTTATCTTTAGATCTTTTAAGATTTCTTCTTATGATTATATCTTTTTCACTAATTTCAAAATTTAATTCAACAAAACCTTCGTCCTTCCCTTTTCTTAATAAACCATTGCCGGAAAGATTACCTTTTCTCAAACCAAATAATACAAAATCAATAGCCAATAATAAAGAAGTTTTACCAGAACCAATATTTCCACTTAATAAAATGCTTCCTTCTGGAAAAGATATTGTTTTATTACTATAACTTCTAATATTTTCCAAAGTTATATTTTTTATTTTCATAAACCAAGAACCTCCAAGCTATCCTTCAAAACTCTCAATTCAAAATCTAAATTCTTCTCACCATCTAATTTCTCTTTATCTAAAGATTCCAACAAAGAATTAAATAGATTACTATTAGAAGTATTTTTCTTAATTACTTCCTCTTCAAGATTATTTTCAACTTCTAATTCTTCAAACTCTTTAATTTTTAATTCAGAAGTATTCTTCAAAACTACAAAAGCAGATTTCAAAGAATCAAACAAACCTTTAAAATCAATATCTGACAATTTTCCACTCTCTAAAACTCCAACTAATCTCAACAAAACAATAGAATCAATAATTTCATTCATATCAATTTTATCCAAAATATAATCCTTAACCTGATTAGAATCCTTGCCACTTAAATCAATCTTATATTTCTGAACAGATTTCAACTTAATTGGAACATATTCCGAATCTTCAAAAGAATTAATCCAAAATCCTCCATGTTCAAATCTTTCTAACTCTCCAAAATTATTAGGAAATAATGCTCCGGGATAAGCAATTCTACCATATGGTTCTTTAACTTCATTAAAAACATAATGTGGGTGTCCGCCAGCATAATAATCAAAACCCTTTGGCAAAATTGCAGCAGGCTCAGAAGAGATCATAGCCAAATGTTCAGGTTTAAATTCAGTCAAAGTAGTGTGAAACATAAATATTTTTTTCCCCTCTTCACTCTCTAAATTGCTCCGATCCAATAATTCATAATATCCCTTTTCCAAACCAGCTTTCTTACCAAACAATCCAGTAATTTTCACGCCAGTCTTGTCTTCTGTAAATTCTAACTTATTATCATTTAATTTTACAACATTAACAACTAAACCGGCATTTTCAAAAACATCGAGCATGGTTTTACCTGAGGGAGAATAATCATGACTTCCAGGTATTATATAACAAGGAATTTCGCTATCTTTTAATTTTTTCAAATATAAAGTAGTTTCTTTTATTAGATCAATATTAGGCAAAGCAGTATTAAACAAATCACCTGCAATCAAAACAAAATCAACCTTTCTATTAATACATTCTTGGATAGATTTAGAAAAAACAGCCATATTTAATTCTTTTAATTTAAGATCAGACCAACCACCTATGTGGCAATCTGCCAAATGTGCAAATTTCATAAAAAAGAGAATCACTAATGTCTTATTAATTTTACTTAAAATAATTTTTAAATCCAGTCAAATTATTCTCAACTAATGTTAAAATTCTTTTTTTATCAACATCTTTATCTAAATCATAATTTTCAGAATTAATAATCAAAGTATTTCCAGAATAATTAGATATCATACGAAAATATAATTCATCTAACTCTTCTAAATAAGAATTATTTATAGACAACAACTGCTTTTCACTCTCACGGCCACGTTTAGCAATTCTTTCACGTAAAACTTTAGGAGAAGCTTTCAAATGAATCAACAAATCTGGTTCTTTTAAACCACCATAACCTATAGCAAAATTATCTAAATACTCATCATAATGTTCATCAGATATAAATCCTTCAGCATTTAAATGATTGGCAAAAACATATCTATCTTCATATATACTTCTATCTTGAATAGAATTTTCATCAGCAAATTGCATATCCATATGTGCGGCAGCACGAGTAAATAAAAAATATTTTTGTAAATAAAAAGCATAATCGGAAGGTTTTACATTATTCTCAATATCTTTATAGAATTTATCTAAAATAGAGTTATCTACTTTTTCTTCATGTAATTTAAAATTTAATTCTTTAGAAATTAACTTAGCTAAAGTAGTTTTTCCAACACCTATATTTCCTGAAACTGATACAAACATAAAAAGAAAAAAGAAAATTATTTTTTAAAGTTAATTATTCTTTATTATCTATTTCATGCTTTATGCTTTCCATGAATAACATTAACTAATTGTGGACGACTATTTCTATGCAAAAATGCATGAGTATTCATCCAACTACTAAGACCCTGATTATAACCCAAATT
This sequence comes from Candidatus Woesearchaeota archaeon, assembly GCA_964448715.1. GTDB lineage: Archaea > Nanobdellota > Nanobdellia > SCGC-AAA011-G17 > PNOQ01 > JABIBT01. Next base: position 3,689 of record CAYUWX010000006.1, on the reverse strand, counting down.
CAAATTTGTACTCGTACCTATAACCCAAGCATTTCTAAAAATTTGAGGAGTATGTGAATGAGCAGTTATACTCTTACCATGTGCATGTTCAATAGATCTAATTCCTGGACGACCACCATTAGCACCCTTATCTCCATGGCTACCTAATTGCCATCCACGAACCTTATAATCTTGATCCCTATTCAAAAAAGTTACATTATCTGGAATATCATAATGTTTACTTAATCCGGCAAATAAAGGATCTTCACCACGAATAAATTCTGCAAATAATTCAGCACCAATTAAAGCATTTTGGGGTTCCTTAACAAATCTAGCTTCTTGTAAATATCTATCAATCCATTCATCATGATTTGACTTAACAACAACAATCTCAGTATCATCTCCTGCAACATCTACAAATTTTCTCAATTCTCTTGCAGCAAATTTTAATTCTTTATCTAAATTTAATTTATTTTTTTTCCTTGAAAGGGCCACAATATCATTTTGTTCATGATGACTGATACTATATCCATTAAAAAAATCATGTAAAATCAATCGTTTTGGATTATACTGTTTTATCATTTCAAAAGTTTCTTTTCTAATTCTTTTATTTGTATCACCAAAATGCCAATCTCCAACAACCATAACTTCTAATCTTTCTGAAATAGGATCCTTGGCACCATCATATTTATTTCCTAAATCATAAAAAACACCATTCTTTAAACTACTTAATTGTCTAAAATGATATTCTGTATTTCCAATAGTTTCTACAACTAAGGCACCAGGAGTATGATCATTACGTCCAATTCTACCAATTCTATTATCTCTATAATTAGGTTGAGTAACTGCACCAGTAGTCATTAAAACTTTAGGTAATTTAGAATTACTATTCGGAACAACTTTCAATCTTTGTTTTGGAGATGCAAAAACAGTACTTACATCAGATTGAGTAAACCTTGCTAATCCTGTAATTGGATCAATTTGTTGTGGCAATATCTCATAATTACTAATTCTAATTTTATCGTTTAATTTATAATCAGAAGTAACTTGATTATGCATTCTAACTCTTGCACACATTTCATCTTCTTTTATATTTTGTCCACGCATAGGTAAAATTATTAAATCCGCATCATTAATTTTACAATAATTTTCAAGCCCATTCATTAAATTATCATACACAGGAGCGTTGTACTGTGCACTTGTTATAACATATCTATCAATTTTTTTGTCAAGAGTCAAAATTGAACACCTCCAATAATTAGTTAATTGGGTTTTTTCTTTTATATATTTATATACTCTAGATGATATGTTATCATTTATCTGAAGAATAATAAAACAAAACCCCCTTATCTAAATAATCTTCCAAATAATCTTCTAAGCTTTCATTACATCTCGTACAACCTTTTGAAACCCTGCCATATGATTCTTTTTCAGTACCATGAATTCCAGTTGGTATTTCTTTCCATTCATTATCTACATAGGCAGAAAAACCATAAAATCTGTCCCCATATTCTATATTTCTTTTAGAAAATAAATGGGAATATCTAGTTATTTTAACCCAGCCTGATTGAGTTTTAAAAGATCCCACATCACTGTTTCTACCTCTAGAAACATCTCTATCTCCAATATTTTTTCCAATACCTACTTCTCCAAGATACTCAAAAGAATTATTATCTAAATTAATTTGATACATTTTACAACTAAATTTATCTACATAAAAATAATAATTATAATCTTCATTATTTACTAAATATTCATTCTTAGCAAAATTTGAATTATTTTCAAAAAAAATATTCTCATTTGGGAAAGAATTAGTATTTAATCCTAAACAAGCAACTAACAAAGATGAGAGTATTTTATTTTTCATAAAAAAAGAGAGTACTAAATAATATATTAACTTTTCTTAGGTAATATTTTAAAAGCATAAATAGCAACCAAACCAATAATTACCCAAAAATAAAGATTATCCAATCTACCAAAAATCATCATAACAAAAGATAATAAAACTAACACAATAAAAAACAAAGGTAAAATTACTTTCTTTTTTTCCACCATTTCAAAACATTCCCCACTCTTTTTTTCTGTTCTCTAGCAATCCAAAAAATATAAAACATTTCTAAAATTGCAAACGTATTTACTAAAAATATCAAAATAAACCAAACAACTTCCTTACGTCTAGCAGCCCTATAAAGTGCAATTCCTTTCCAAGGTAATACCCAAATTAAATAAAGAATAAGCAATATAATTCCTTCAGTGGTCTGCAATAATTGTTCAATCATTTTAATATTCTAACCTGTGAATTATTTAACATATGGATAGTCTTATCTAATTTATAACCCATTTCTTCACCAAGATCAATTAATCCTTCCATATGTCCGTGGGTTCCTTGACAAGGAATAATATGTTCAGGATTAAATATTTTAATAACATCCCTCATATCTTCCCTATAACAATGTCCACTAGCATGAATATCTAAAAACACACGAAGTTTTTTGGCCTTTAACTTATTCTCCAATAATCTTCTATTTTCTAAATTAGGACTTACCGGAATAGTTTTTGATGAAAAAATAATATGATCATCTGGTTGAAATTTGAAAGGTAATTTGCCAGTTACCATCCTAGTCAATATTGCATTAGGTTCTGCCTGATTACCTGTAGAAATTATCAAATAGTTATCTCTTCCTTTTTTTTCAATTTCTTTTAATTTACTTTCTACTCTTTTAGCATAATTCATAATTTCGGCATCTTTAGAAAATTTAACTAATCCAACTTTTTCAGCACAAGTAATATATTTATGCATGCTTCTACCAAGGATAACTATTTTACGATTCAATTTTTTTCCAAATTCAATAGCACTATGTATTCTTGCCAATTGACTAGCAAAAGAAGTAATTAACATACCATGGCCTTGTCCTTGAGTTCCTAACATAACATCCCTTAACATTTCTCTAGCAACTTTTTCAGAGGGAGTTTTTCCAGGAGTATTAGAATACAGTGTATCTATTATTAATACCTTAACACCCTTTTTACCGATTTTTTTCATAGTAGTATAATCTGGTGGAGACCATAAAACAGGATTATTATCTAATTTAAAATCATTACCATAAACTATTGCACCTTCTTTAGTATGTATAACAATAAAAACAGTATGGGGAGTTGAATGAGTTACATGAATTAATTCTATTTGTAAGTTTTTAGAAATTTTAAATTTCTCTCTTCTTTTCAAAGAAACGAACTTATTAGGAATTTTTAATTTTTCATCTTTTAGCATAGACTTCAAAATTTCTAAAGTATATGGTGCTGCAATAACAGGACAATCATATTTTCCACCCAAATAAGGGATAGCACCAATATGATCTAAATGGCAATGACCGGCGACGATGGCTTTAACTTTTCCTTTCAAAGAATCTAAAACTCTATCATCCGGAATAGCTCCCAAACGAGATAAACCTGCAGATGTCAAATTTTGTCTTTTTCCACCCTCTTCTTCAAACTCAATTAACTTTGGTAAGAAAAAACCCATATCTAAAATAACTACTTCATCATCAACTTGCACGGCAGTCATATTTTTTCCAACTTCATTATATCCTCCAATGGGAATCACTTTTACTTCCATACCGATAATCATTCAAAACTCTTTATATACCTTTCTATCGGCTTTGCACATTAATTAAGCCTCACATCGTGTTATCTCCATTTTTGCACATTTA
>CAYUWX010000005.1:14606-28343 GCA_964448715.1 Candidatus Woesearchaeota archaeon | reverse complement strand
TAATAAATGTTAAAAATCCTTTAGATAAACTTTAAAAAGCAAAGAAAGTTATTTAAATAAGATAAAAAGAGAGTGATATAATGACAATAATAACTAAGCTTAGTGCCACGGGTTTTAAATCATTTGCTAAAAAAACTGATTTGTTATTTGGTAATGATTTTAACTGTATCATCGGTCCAAACGGATCTGGAAAATCTAATGTTATGGATGCTTTGTGTTTTGTGCTAGGTAAGAGTTCTGCTAAAGGTTTGAGAGCTGAAAAATCTGCTAATTTGATATATAATGGTGGGAAAAAAGGAAAACCATCTAAAAAGGCAGAAGTACATTTGTTTTTTGATAATTCTAAAGAAAAATTTCCTATGAATACCGCGGAAGTAAAGATCTCTAGAATTTTAAATCAAAAAGGTATGTCTACTTACAAATTAAATGATAAAACTGTTACAAGGCAACAAATAATTGATACTATGCGAACAGTAGGTATTGAACCGGACGGACATAATATAATTTTACAAGGAGATATCGTACATTTTATGAGTATGAAACCCATTGAGAGGAGAGAGTTAATTGAAGAGGTTTCTGGAATTTCCATTTTTGAAGATAGAAAAAATAAATCTTTAAAGGAACTTGAAAAGGTCGAAAATAGATTGACTGAAGCAAATGTTCTTTTAGTTGAAAGGGAAACAAATCTAAAAGAATTGAAAAAAGAAAGAGATCAAGCAAAAAAATATGTTGGTTTAAAGGAAAGAGTAAAAGATTCTAAGGCAACACACATTCATTTAAGATTAAAAAATAAAAAAGAAAGAAGAGATAAGATACAAAAAATATATGATGATTACAAATCTAAAATTTCTGTAATTCAAGATAAAATTAAAGATGTTAGAAATTTAATTAGTGAAAAACAAGATGAAATTCAAAAAATTAATTATGAATTAGATGAAAAGGGCGAAGGAAATTTAAAAGTTCTTCAAATGGAAATTAATGGATTAAAATCTAGTGTATTCAAACATGAAGCAAGATCTGAAGCTATTAGAAATGAATTAGAAAAAATAAAAAATAGGAGAAAACAACTTTCATTAGATATTTCTGAAAATGAAAAGAAAATTAATTCCTTAATAAAAGATAAAATTAAATTTAGTTCTATTTTAGAAAAAGATAATCAAACAAATACCGAAATAAATAATAAAATTATAGAATTTAAAAAAAAATATGGAATTTCAGATGTAAATGATATCAATGTAAAATTAGATGTTTTGGACAAGGATATTGAAGAAAAAGAAAATTTATTGAAAAGTGCAAATGAATCTAAACAAGATGTTATAAGAGATTTAGATCGCATTAATTTTCAATTAGATTCAATAAATAAAGAAATTAATAGAATTAATAAAAATAAAGATACAGGAAATTTAAAGGAATTAAAATCTAAACATTCTGTTATTGAAAAAGAATTAAATCGTGCAATAGGGGAAGATTCCATTTTAGCAAAAACTATAGGTGAAAGTTGGAGTAAACAAAGTGCTTTAGAAACTGATTTATCTAAATTAAGAGCAAAAAATGCAAGTATTAAGGAAAGTGTTTCTAATAATAAAAGTATAGAAAAAGTTAAAAAATTAAGTGGAGTTATAGGAAGTGTTTCTGAATTAGGAAATGTAGATGATAGATATGCTTTAGCTATGGAAGTTGCCGCAGGTGCAAGAATAAAAAGTGTTGTAGTTGAAAATGATTTAATTGCTTCTAATTGTATTAAGGAACTAAAAAAAAGCAAGGTAGGAGTTGTAACATTTTTACCATTAAATAAGATTAAACTTAGGAAAAAACCTGAAGGAATGAGTAATTTAATAAAAAAACAAGGAGTTCAGGGGTTAGCTACTGATTTAATTGAATTTGATGGTAAATTTAAAAATATCTTTGATTACGTTTTTGGTTCTACTTTAATTGTTGATAAGATAGATAATGCTAGAAAGATAGGGATAGGAAAGGTTAGAATGGTAACTATGGAAGGGGATTTAATTGAACCTTCCGGTGCTATGATTGGTGGTTTTAGAGGTAGAACTGGAATTGGATTTAATCAAAAAGAAATTAATAAGAAATTATCATTATTAGAAGAAGAAAGTACTAAATTAAATTCCGAAATACAGGAAGATATGGCTAAAAGGGGAGATATTGAACATAATATTGAATCCTTAAGAAAGAAAAAAGCAGAATTATCTGGAGATATTATCAAAATAGAGAAATCTTTAGGAATAAATGAATCTAAAGATTTATTTAAAGAAAAAGAATCATTGATTAAAGAAAAAGAAGAACTTGAAAAAGAACTTAGTGTGATAAAACAAGATAGCTCTAAATTTGATTTTGAAAGTTCTAATCTTAAAAAAGAAAAAAATTCTATTAAAGAAAAATTAATTAGTAATCCTGAAATAAAAAATAATTTAGTTAAACTTGAAAATGAGAAAGAAGAATTAAAAAATAATTCTATGGAAATTAAATCAAAAATTTCCTTATCTGAAAATAAAATTAATATGTATTCTGAAGAAATTAGAAAGGTCAGAGAAATTTTGAATGATCATGAAAAGGAAAATAAAGATTTTATAGAAGAATTAAATGATTTAGTTAATGTTCTAAAAAATAAAAAATCTGATTTAAAAATAAAAGAGAAAGAAGAAAAGGAATTTTATGGTAAAAATAAAGTTTTAGCTGCAAAAAGAAATAAATTTATGGAATTAATAAAATCTAGGGAAGATTCTATATCTCATGAAGATAAAAAAATAGAAGGAATTCGTGAAAGATCTAATGATATTTCTATTAAACTTGCCAAAATTATCGGAGAGATTGAAGGGTTGAATGTAGAATTCGAAGAAGTAAAGGATGGAAAAATTAGAAAGGGTGTTTCAATTGAATCTCTTAAAAAAGAAATTAATGAATTTGAAAAAATGATGGATAATATAGGTAATATTAATATGCTTGCTTTGGAAATTTATGATGGTGTTGAAGGAGAATATAATCAATTATTGAATAAAACAAATAAATTGAAAGAAGAAAAAGATGATGTTTTAATTTTGATTGGAGAAATTGAAGAAAAAAAGACTGAAGTATTTATGAAAACATATACTAATTTACATGCGAAATTCAAGGAAATTTTTGGAAGTATCTCAACAAAAGGAGAAGCATCTTTAGTTCTAGAAAACGTTGAAAGGCCCCTTGAAGGGGGAGTTGATATCAATGTTAAGATATCTGGAAATAAAAAATTAGATATTCGTAGTTTAAGTGGTGGAGAAAAAACAATGGCCGCACTTGCATTTATTTTTGCTATCCAAGAATATAATCCTGCATCATTTTATTTATTAGATGAAGTAGATGCAGCCTTAGATAAACATAATTCTGAAAAACTTTCTAGATTAATTGCTAATTATTCTAATAATGCACAATATATTGTTATTAGTCATAATGATTCAATTATAACTGATGCTAATCAAATATATGGTGTTTCAATGAATGATGGAATTACTAAGTTAACTAGTTTAAGAGTTTAGAAAAGATTATAAATAATTATTCTTATTTTAATTTATGATATACCCTTTTAAATTACCTAATTATAGAAAAAAGAATATTATTAATCTAATGAGTTCAATATCTAATTCTTTTGGGAAAAAACATGATTATAGAGAATTAAATTTATTAGATTCAAAAGAATTGAAGAAATTTAAAAATGTAGTTTTAATTGTTATTGACGGATTAGGATATAATTATTTAAAAAAACAAGAAAATTCTTTTTTATTAAATAATCTTAAAACTAGTTTAACTTCTACGTTTTTATCTACTACTGCCTGTGCAAATACTTCTTTTTCAGTAGGTTATCCTCCTCAACAACATGCACTTACGGGATGGGATATTAATCTTAAGGAAATTGGGGCAATTACAACAATTTTGCCTTTTATGCCTATGTTCGGAGGAGAATCATTAGTTAATTCCGAATTTGAAATGAATCAAATTATGAATATCCAATCATTTCATAAGGGATTTATGGCAGATTGTTTTACTTTAATTGATAAAAAAATTTCAAATAGTTCATTTACAAATTATGTTTCTAAAGATACAAAAATAATTTCAACTAGTTCATATAAAAATACATTCATAAAATTAAAAAAATTAATTAACACTAAATCTAAAAAAAGAAGATTTATTCATGTATATATTCATGAATTAGATGGAGTCATGCATGAAGAAGGATTAAATAATAAAAAAGTAAAAAATATTTTTCAAGAATTAAATAATTTAATAGAAAAATTGTCTAAATCGATAAAAGATACTAAATTAATTGTAGTTGCAGATCATGGATTAATTAATACTACAAAAGATAAAGAAATTTATATTGAAAATATAAAAGGATTGAAAGAATGCTTGACTATTCCTCTTGCTGGTGAATCTCGTGTTAGAGATTGTTTTGTTAGACCTAGAAAAGTTAAAGAATTTGAAAAAATTGTAAAATCTAAGTTATCGAAATATTGTTGGAGTTATAAGGGAGAACAATTAATAAAAGATAATTTTTACGGTTTGGGAAAACCAAATAAAAAACTTATAGATAGAGTTGGAGATTATGTTCTTATAATGAAAGAGAATTATACTTTAAGAGATAAACTTTCTAATTATAATAAATCTAAAAAATTTCATAAGAGTGTCCATGGCGGAGTAACTAGTGGTGAAATGTTAGTTCCCTTAATTATTATTGATTGTTGAAAAAATTAATTTAAAAAAAAGAAAAAATTATTTCTTAGTTTTTTTGTCTTCTTCGTCATCATCGAATTCTATTATGAAATCTTCTTTATCTGATTCTTCATCAACTTCATCTTCATCAAGACCTTCGATTTCTATTTCATCTTCTTTATCTTCATCCGATTTTTCTTCCACCTTAGGTTCTTCTTCCTTTTTCGTTGTTTTTTTAGTTGCTGTTTTTTTTGCAGGATCTTTTTTCTCAGTTTTTGGTTTTTCTTCTTTTGATTCTAACACAGGAACTTCTTCTTCCTCTATTTCTTCTTCGAAAAATTCTACTATTTTTTTGTATGCTCCTGTTTTAAATACATAATATACTATTAAGATTAAAATTAATAATCCTAATATATTAAATTTCATTGCATTTAAAGTTGAAAATATTCCTGCGAAAGATGCAAAAAATTCACTAAAAAAGCTTTCTCCTTCTGTTTCTATAATGACATCGCCAGTAATTCCATCTAAATTTGAATCTTCTATTATTTCTTCAGTTTCATCTAGTTCTTCAGAAGGTTCTTCTACTACCTCAATAGGTTCAGATATTTTTTTATAAGTAACATCTGCATTCCCCCCTTCATCATATCCATTAAATGTAACTAACAAATCATATACTTCATCATTATCTAAATCTAATTTTTGAGATTCCCCCTCTTCTAAATTTACAGATATCGGATCTGAACTTACAGTTATCCACACACCTTCTTCTTCAGCAGTTGTTAATTCTATTGTATGTGTTTCTTCCCCAATAATGAATTCTTCTAAATCTCCTTCAGATAATAAAGTATTAACCAAATCTAATTCTACCAGTGTTTCTGTTGTTTCATTTAGTTCTTCTGGAATTTCTTCTGTTGTTTCATTTAGATCTTCTGGAATTTCTTCATCTAGGTCATCCAAAATACCATCAATTTCATCCAAAACTTCTTCTTCAGCTTTATCGGATTTAAATAATCCTGTAATAAAACCAGTGATTTTTGAAAAAAATGATTCTCCTTTTTCTTCTTCAATTTCCATTTCTTCTGGGACTAAATATCTACTTTCTGAAACTACAATATTTACTTTTTCAGATGCTAAAACAGATGAATCTCCTAATCTGGCAGATACTGTTACAGAATAATCTCCGTTAGCTATTTGCCCAGATGGTGCAACATATAAGTAAACTAACTCAGATTTTCCTGCATCTATAGTTACACTAGATGGATTCAAGTATACAAAATTTGAAGCTGTTCCACTAACAGATAAATCATATGTTGTTGCATATGTTCCTTTGTTTTCTAATACTATTGGAACTGTTGCTGAAGAATCATAATATACTTCAACATTAGTTTCATCTATTCCTAAAGTTGCTTGATAGCATTCATCTTTAGATACTGTTTTAACTTCAATATTATCTGAACTTACTATTTTATCTGAATCCTTAGCTGTTGCCTTTATAGTTATATAATAATCTGCACTAGGTGAGTTATAAGGAGGATTAATTGTCAAAGTTAATTGTTCTTCTTGACCAACACCTAGTGTCGCAGATGTTTTGTCTAAAGTTGCCCAATCCGGGCCATCAACATTAAAGTAATAATCTTTAGAGTATTCTCCAGTATTTCTTATAATTACTGCATAGGTATTTTCTAATGAGTTACATATTTTATCTAATGATTTTTCTATATCTACAGAAACTCCGTGACATTTTTTAACATTTACATTAAATGAATTATATGCAATTACTTCTCCCCTTTCAGGTTCTGCTGAAAAATCTAATTCGAATGAACCTTCCACATTATAATCTGGATTTAATACTAAATTTAATGTATCTTGTGAATTAGGTGCTACTTGTAATGTATTTTTTTCTAAGTTTGCCCAAGCAGGACCATTTAAATCTAAATTAAATTTATTTGCTGTTGAACCTGTATTTTTGATAGTAATTGAAACTGATTCTTGTGTATGTTCACACATATTAACTAAATCTTTATTTGTTTCTATATCAAAATCATAACATGGATCAACTATCATTGTAGAAGTTGTTGTTTGAATATTATTAGAATTTATTGGACTTGCTTTTAATGAAAAATCATATTCTCCTAAATCATTACAAGAACTAGACACATAAGCGAATAATATTTCTGATTCTCCCGCATTTAAAGTAACTTGGTTTGTACTTAAAACTACTGAAGATGCATATTCTCCCTCTAAATCTAAATTGTAAGATTCGGTGAATTGTCCATTGTTAGTTATTCTAAATTCGAATTTATCTGTTTCACATGGGCAAATATGTTTTTGTGAATTTAATGCTTCAATTACATATTCATAACAATCTTTTACTATTACATTATGTGCTAATTCTGTTGAATCTCCATTAGAATTTGCTCTTAAATTAAATGTGTATGTTCCAATATTAGTATTTGATCTTGGTGAAACATATGTAAAAATTGTTTTTGATTGTCCTGGAAATAAAGTTACTCCTTGAGGGACAGATGTTGCAAAACTTGATGCTGTACCTGAAGCAGAAAGTGTTATTGCCAAAACATTTTCTCCTGTGTTTGTTATTACATCTGTAAATAATTCAGTTGATCCGGGACATAAATCTTCTGGTGAAGAATAGGCATATAGATTAAAGTCATATGCATTTACAAATGGTACGATTAATAATACGATTGCTAAAAATAATATTTTTTTATTACTACTCATTGTTGAAACCTCCTTTTATTACTAAATTGGGATAATTGAATAGCTTATAAATAAAATTGTAATAGAATTATGATAATGGAGTAGATGTTTTTTATAAATAGTTTATAAGGGATTTAAAAAAGAAAAAAAAGAAAAAAAGAAAAAAGTTTTAGTAATAAGTTTCGCCTTCATCCATCAAAGATTCATCATAATCTTCAGATTTACCTATTTTTTTTGCTGCTAAAATTATACCTAAAATTATTAAGATAACTAATAATACAGCGAATCCAATTTGTAAACCTTCTTTGATATCTGAATTTTGAACATTGCTTCTTCCAGAGAAAATTTCTGATGTTAAATCAAATTCTTTAACTACAGTTGAACCAGCTAGTACATTAACTTTAAAGTTATGCATACCAGTTGGTGCATTTTCATTTGCGGAAACAAATATGTATGCTTTACCATTGTCCATGTCAATCATTGATGTTCCCCATGAACTAACTCCTTCTACATTAACTGTGTAGTCTTCTGAAGTTGGAAATGAAATAGTATATACTGCTCCATTTCCTCTAGCAAATGCTTGTTGTTCAAAATCAACACTAATTTCAGTATCTTCAGGTACAGCACCTGCACCTATTACTAAACTATATGTTTGTGTTACAGTTTCATCATCATAGTCAACTTTAACTACAACTTCATAAACACCTGATACTGTATTCGATGGAATATTTACAAATAAATCTTTGTACATTTTATATTCATCATCATCATCTGATTCATTGGACTCTACATATTGTTCTGTAAATAAGTCAAATTTTTGAGATCTTTGATAAAGACCTAATTCAGGTATTGTTAAAGTAACTTTTACATCTTCTTCATTTTCATGACCGATGTTTTTTACTCCAACAGAAGTTAGAAATGTTTGACCTGCACTTACTTCCAAACCATATGGAAAGTTTACGTCATATATTTCTACTAAGTGTTTTTGGTTGATTACATCTAATATAATATCATTGTAATACTCTTTGTTACCATTGTCATCTTCTAATTCGATAAATAATGTGTATTCTTTTGAATCCATATCTTCTGGAAGTGAAAATACAAAAGTTTCTGAATCTGACCAAGTCGGTCTAACTGTAAAAAATTCGGTATTTTGTTCTTCATCATCTAATTCAATGTTAATTTTAACATCAAAAGGTGAATAATTTCCATCAGTTGAACTCCAAAAAACTTTAACATTTACGTTATCTCCGGCGTAAATAGGACTAATTTTTCCCATAGTACCTGTTTTTACGCCATTGATTTCAACTTCATTAATATAAATGTTATCAATTTCGTTGTAAGTCGCCATTGTACTAGCAGGTATTAAACTAACTAGGAACAATGCTAAAACTGTTAACAATTTTAATTGTTTATTCATTCTTTAACCCTCCTTAAAGATTAATTAATTTGTTGTTATTGTGGAGTTGTGAAAGCCTTATAAAGCTTATGGTGACAACTCTACAACCCTTGAAAAAGGTAGATTTTGGAGAATTAGGTCATTTATAAAGTTTAAGATTACTTTAAATTCGTTATAAAATCTATTTCTTGCTGAGAAATTGAGCATCCTTTTAATTTAAGTGCCCATAGTGTTCCATGAATAAGCTCTCTTTTTAGAGTTTTATCTACTACTTTTTTTGCAGTAATATACCTATCTAGAATTCCTAATTTGTAAGCTGCATATGCAATTTCTGCAGACCTTATTATTTTAACATTTTTTGTTATTTCCTTGAATTTTTTTATATTTTCTTTATTAATTTCTACACTGGTATGTAATCTATATTTTAGAACTTTTTTTAATTTTTGAGGATCTTCAATTAATAATCTTAATGTTCTTTCATCCATTACCATTGCATTTGCTTTATTTTCTAAAACTATTTGTAATGTTTCTATTTCTGCTAAATCGACTACTTTTACATTGTGACCTTTTGCAGAATAACATTTATTTGCTAAATCTAATAATTCTAACGTTTGTTTTTTAGTATATTTATTTTTAGATAGAGTGAATATTCCTTCTCTTAAATAATCTTGAATAATTAATCCTTCTAATTTAAATTTTTTAGTTTGTAATGGATGATCTATAATTTCTCGTTTTACATCTTCTGAAATTAAAAAATTTCCTCTTAGATGTTTTTTAAGTGGATCCAGTATCCATAATATATTATTTGTTACCAAACTAATTATTGATCCTGTATCAAAAACTATGGATTTCATCTTAAATTAAATAACTCCTTAACTGTATTAATTCTTTCTTCTACTGATCCGGAAATATTGTATTTATTTTCTGATTCTCTGGTTTTTCCTAGGTAAGGTTGTAATTCCCATTTTGTAATTCCTAATAATTCTGCTGCTTTTCCAGATGATACTCCGTGTCTATATAATCCATAAGCTTTTTTTACTTTAGATGTTTTAAGTGCATCATGCATAAATCTTCCAGTATTTTTGTCTAATTTTTTAAGAATGAATATTATTTTTTTAAGTGCTTTTGAAAAATTATAATCTTCTTCTTTTTTTATTGCCCTTTCTGCATTTTTTAATTCTATAATTATTAACTTTTCATTATTTTGTAACTCTTTTGTTCTTTTGTGGATATTTTTTTCTAAAATTTTTAAAGTTGTATAAATTATTACAGATATTGAAATTGAGTATTTATCTTGATATATTGAAGAATTATGAACTGTTCTAGTTGATTGATCTCTTAATTTTTTTAAATCTTGTTTTTTAATTGCACTAATAGAATTTTTAATAACACTAACTATATCTCTCTTTATATTTTCTTGCATATATTAATTTTAGAAATTAGTTTATTTAAATATTACTCTTTTGTCATTTCAAAAGTAGATGCTATATCTATTACATATTTCCCTTCCTCTAATTTATACACTAAGGGTTTTCCTTTAAATAGGTCTACTAAATCTAACTCGTATTTTCCTGGTTTTAATATATGTATGGACTCTATGTCTAAAATTATTGGTTTATCATCATCTAATTTTTCCTCAACTATTTCCATTACATCTTCTTCTATTTGTTTTCTATCTTCCTTATCTAATTTAGGTAATGCTTGTTTTTTCTTAAATGCCTTATCTGAAATAAAAAAGAAAAATCTCCCTTTACAATCGGAGCAACCTTCTAGAATTTCTTTGGATGCTTCAGTATACAGTTTTCCGCATCTTACACATTGGTGTGGCATGATTAGTCTTGATGAGATTGATTTATTAATAAATCAATTTTTGTAGGATTTTTTCTAATATCTTTTACAATAGAAGCAGGCCCTATTATTGTTAAGATATCTCTCCTTCCTAGTGTTAAGTTATATAATGAATCTTTTAATTTTTTTTGAAATGGTTTATTTTTTGCCTTTTTTCCATTTTGTTGATTTGGATTGATAGTACAGAATGATATTCCTGCAAACTTTTTTGTAATCTGGGACATTGTTTCCTCTATTAATCTTGCTTCTTCGTGAGGTTTTAATCTGCCCTGCATAAGAATAATTTTATTTTGTTTAGAAATTTTTAGTATCTTCTTTAATTTAGCATCAGTATCTAAAGAAGAGTGTTCTCTGTATGGCATATATTGGAAAGATATCATTTTATTTAACTAATTTAAATACCTCCTTATAAAAGTTTTCTATATTTTTTCCAGATTTTGCAGAAATTCCAATTATAGGATATTGGGGAAATGCCGCTTCTACTTTTTTAAGTTTAGATTTTTTAAGATCAGTTTTATTTGCCACTATTAGAACTGGAATATCTCTTGCTGCTAAATTTCCAATGATAGTAATATTAACTTGTGAATATGGATTTATTGTTGCATCTAATACTACAACTACGCAATCTACATTATCTAACCATCTAATTGCTTCGATAACTCCTTTTGTTGCTTCTTTTGCCCTTTTTCTTGATTTAGTTTTTGAAATTTTATGTTTTAAAAAATCTTCATAATCAATTTTTGTTGCAATTCCAGGTGTATCTATAAGATTAAATTCTAATTCTTTATTTCCAGATTTTATTACTACTTCTTCTTTTACTTGAATTTCTCTTGTTTCGTGAGGTACTGCTGAAGCAGAACCCATTTCTTCACCTAGCCAATCTTTACAAATTCTGTTTGCTAAAGTAGTTTTACCTGCATTAGGTGGACCATAGAATCCTAATTTTATAGATTTCTTTTTCTTGAAAATTTTTTTTACAAATCTATTTAAAAATAATTTTAATTTTTTAATCATTAATTTCTAACCCCTTTTATTATGAGAATAATGGTCTTATTTAACTTATAAAGATTTCTACATTTTATACTAATAATTAAAAAAGTTTAAAAAGTTAAAAAGTTAAAAAATAATATGATTGAATTTAATGAATTATTGAGATATTTCTTTTTTGTATTTATTATAGGCATATTTATTGGTTTTGAAAGAGAGTATGCAAAGAAAAGGGATGGAGATTTTACTCTTGGGGGAATAAGAACATTTATTTTGATTTCAATTTTAGGTGCATTATCTGGATATTTTAGTATTTATTTTAATAATCTATTATTTTTATTATTTCCATTTTTAATTTCATCAATACTTGTTTTAATTAGTTATTTTATTATTAATAAAAAATCAAAAGAATTACATATGACTACTGGGCTTTGTGCAATTTTAGTTTTTATTTTAAGTTCAATTGTATTCTATGGATTTGGTAAATTTTCTGTCGCATTAGCTATTCTTATTTCAATATTATTAAGTTCTAAACATATTTTACATAAATTTATTAGAAAAATTACTAAAAAAGAATTACAAGATACATTGAAATTTGCTTTGATAATATTAGTTATTTTGCCATTTTTACCTAATAAAACTTTTGGACCATTAGATATTTTAAATGCATATCATATATGGTTGATGGTAGTTTTTGTTTCTGCTATTTCTTTTATTGGATATGTATTAGTTAAATTATTTGGAGCTAAGAAAGGAATTAGTATTACTGGCCTAGTTGGAGGTTTAGTATCTAGTACTGCAGTAACTATGACTTTTGCCAATAAAAGTAAAAAGTCCCCTAAATTATTGACTAATTCGTTTTCTTTAGCAATTATTATTGCATCTACGACTATGTTTTTGAGAATATTATTTGAAGTTTTAGTTGTAAATAAGGAATTATTAAATACTTTACTTGTTCCACTTGGTTTAATGAGTCTAAGTGGTTTTGCATTTAGTTATTATTATTATAAAATTAAAAAAGAAGAAAAATCTGAGAAATTAGATTTGAAAAGTCCATTTAGATTAAATCCAGCCATAAAATTTGGTTTGTTTTTTGCCTTTATTTTATTTATTAGTAAGGCTGCACAACTTTATTTTGGATCTACTGGAATATATTTAACTAGTATTTTATCTGGTTTAGCAGATGTGGATGCTATTACATTAAGTATGTCTAAGTTGGCTGCAAATGGCACTATTGCTAATAAAGTTGCTTCAAGTGCCATAACCTTGGCTGCAATAAGTAATACTATTGTAAAGGGAGGAATTGTTTATTTTGCCGGAAGTAAGGAACTAAGAAAAAATATAATTATTAGTTTTGGAAGTATTTTATTAATTGGTTTTATAGGGATTTTATTATTCTAATTTGTTCCAAAGAAATAATCTAAATAATGCATTTTTATTGCCTTCTTGAATTATTAATGAGTCTGAATAAACTGTTCTATTTGTCGGGATAATTGTTGTTAGTGTACAATCTGCCGGGTTTGATTCTATACATATTTCAAAATCATAATCTTTTGTTTTAATTATTGAGACATTAATTGTTTGATTTATGCAAACTGTATTATTATCTACTAAACATGTTCTTAACTCTGGTTGTGTTTCTATTTTATTTAATATTGTATCTTGTAAAAGTTTAATATCTTCAGGTATTTCTCCTGTTTCCATAGGTTGTTTGAAAACTAGAGTTGCACTAATAAATATTAAGAATATTACTATGGCGAAAATCGCCTCCATTGTTTTTAGATATGCTTTTTTATTTACCATGTTTTTATTAAAATTGTAATTGGTGTTCTTTGAGTGTTATTATGTATTAAATAGTCTGCCCAGAGTAAAGTGTTTACAATATCTTTTTCACCTGGTTGTGTTTTTGTGTAATTTAGTATTGGACTAGTAAAATCTGTATGATTGTAAATGTCTATTGCAAATTCTCTTTCTTTTGGAAAATTTATTATGTCTTTTGCAGTTTCATAATCATTATTTGTGAAATTAATAAAATATGGTTCGTAAATTCCTTCTAGTGTTTCTGCTACTCCGAATGTAAATGCTTC
>CAYUWX010000005.1:0-14506 GCA_964448715.1 Candidatus Woesearchaeota archaeon | reverse complement strand
GTATTCAACTCAATAAATAGAGGAATTCTTTTTATTTCTAATGAAACATTTTCTTTTATTCCTTCTCTTACTAAACTTCCTAAATAATCCGGAGAATAATCTTGTTTAAATGCAGGACCTAATAAAATAAATAAAACTATAATATATATTATAAAAATTCCTGCACTAATGCTCCAATCTATGTATGATAATCCCTTTTTCATTTTAAGCTAATCCTGTTGCTATAGTAAAGGCCATATAACCAACTAACATTAAAATAAATGCGTGTTGGACCCCGAATTTAATACTTCCCTCTGCAAAGTCTCCTATCATTAAACCTGCAAATAGACCTTGTATTAGTATTAAAAATATAAATAGATTTTCAAAATTAATTGCTATTGCTCTAGCTTCTTCTTGCATAGCATCTCCGGATTCAATCATTCCAGAAACATCTGTACCATAAGTTACTCCCTTGAAAACATCTCCACTTATGTCTGCTAATTGTGGAAGTAAAAATATTTGTAATATAATCATTATTGCTATAAATATGAAGAAAACAATATATCCTTGAATTATTTGTGTGAATGTTGCGGCCCTTCTTTCATCTTTTATTTTTTTAATTTGAACAACCGAAGTAGTTACTCCATCCATAACGTCTTGAATATTTCCACCGGATTTTTCTGCTTCAATTATAATTGCAACTGCCCTCCGAATTATTTTATTATTGGTAGATTTTGAAAAGTGTTGTAATGCTTCTTTAAATGGAATTCCCCAATCCATTTGATAACCCATCTTTCTAACATATGGTGTTAATGCACCGTAATTTGATTGTGCTGCTTCTTTTACTGCTTTTGGTAAAGGTGTTCCGGATTTTACATTTCCGGTTATTGCTCTTACAAATTCTAAGAATTTTTGTTCTATTTCTTTTTGCCTTGCATTTTCTCTAAGAAATTCTATCCAAAATGGCAATACTGCGATTGCTATTCCTAATGCGATTCCGGGTTTGAAAAAGAAGTGATCTGTAGGGTATAAAAATAAAAATGAAACTAAGATTGTTACTAATCCTACAAATATTCCTATTATGTGTTTAATTCCTATTTTCATCTTCCCGATTTTGACCCCTCAAATAATAACATGAACAATATATTTAAAATTGGCAATGCTCCAAAAACTAATGCCATTGCAATGGTGTTAATTGAAATTCCTGCAATATCCTCGGATATTCTTTCTAAGATTGCAAGTGTAACAATAAATAATAATGGTGCTGCAATTAATACACCTATATAAATTTCTGAATAAGTTGCTACTGTTTCTAAATATTTTTCTTGTTCTAATCTACTGTTGTGTAATTCATCTTCTGCCTTACTTTCTAAATATTGAGTTATTCCTCCCCCAGTTTCTAAAGTAGATGCCATTCCATAAAAAAATTCACTAAGGTCCGGAGAAGAGTTTTTTGAAGCTACTTCTCTTAATGCATTGGTTAAATTATATCCAAAAACATTTATGTAATTTAATACTCTTTCAAATTCTGGTTGTAAAAATTTATATTCTTTTGATTTAACTAATAATTCAAATATTTTTAAAGGAGATGTTCCAGAACTCGCTATAGCAGTCATATGATAGTATGCATAAACCAATTCTTGTTTTATTTTTTTAGATCTATTCTGTTTTTCTGCTGTCGGATAATTATATATGCTTGCAAAAGTTATCAACATTCCAATTATACCTAATCCTAATGATATTAATATATTAAATGTGAATATGAATGATATTGCAGTAATTAATGGGAAAGCTAAAATTGTTGAAAATAATAATATGCTCAAATATGTTTTTGACAGTATTCTTAGATTAGCTAAGGTAATTTCATTTGATAATTTATTGTAAAATTCTGGATGTTTTTTAACTATTCTAAATGTGAAATCTTCCATAAAGAAATTTGATAATTTTGAATAAAAATTTGTTTGATATACTTTGAATTCTTCTTTTTTATCTTTTTTATCTTTTTGTTTTTTTACAAATTTTTTAATTTCTTCTTTTTTAACTTCCGCTTTTATCTTTTTTTTCTTTTCTTTTTTAGAAGTTTCATTTAGTTCTTGAGAATAATCTGTAACTACTTTTTTTGCATCTAATAATATGACTTTTATTTGATCTTGATAGTATTTTTTTTGATTTTCACTTGCAGTTTCTTTTAATTTAACTACTTCTTCTGCTTCTTCTGCTAATTCAGATATATGCTTAGCAATTTTTATTAATTTTTTAGACATTTTCTTTTATATTTTTTTCAATATTAATTATTAAAGATTCTAGATATTTTTGAATTTTTTTTCTTTCTTTTTCATTCTCTTTTGTTTTAGGCATAGAAGAATATCTTTTAGTAAGTTGAACTAACATTTTTGAATCTTGTTTAATTAAATCTATAGACATTATGCCACCCCGTAGTCTCTTAGTGTTGATTTAGGACTTTTGTAATATGAATGAATAATTTGTTGAACTTGATGAAAATCTAAAATTCCTCTTGAATATAATTCCCTTAATAATAATGCTCTATTTTGATATTCAGATTGTAATTCTTGTATTGAAACTCCACTAAACTTAGTAATTTTTTGAAATACATGACTTTCTGCAGTTTGTGTGAATGAATCATTAGAAGCATCCCACATAAATGGTTTATTTTCTTGAAAAGTTCCATCTTCATTTACATTTACAATTTCTGAAACTTCTCTCAATCTTCTTGCAGATTTTTTTCCAGATCTTACATTTGACATCACTAAAACCGCATCCATTGTCTCTACTAAAGAAGAGGATAAATCTATGGGGGGAGTTTCTAATCTTTTTATCATTGTGTTTACTGAATCTGCATGCATTGTACCAAATGATGGATGTCCTGAAGCCATTCCTTGAAATAAAACATATGCTTCCTTACCTCTAACTTCTCCCACAATAACATAATCTGGATTTTGTCTAAAAGATTCTTTTAGTAAATTGAATAAACTAACTTCTCCATATTTTTCTCCAACTAAATTTGCTAGTCCAACACCTTCCCTTGCTACAGAAGGTAACCAGTTAGAGTGTTCTAAGTTTAATTCTCTTGTATCTTCAATAGATACTATTCTTGCTTGAGGAGGTATGAAAAATGTTAGTGCATTAAGCATTGTTGTTTTTCCAGAACCTGTTCCACCTATAACCATAACATTTTGTTCGTGTTCAATAAGTATCCAAAGATATGCTAATATTTCTGGAGAAATTGTTCTTAAATGCATAAGATGTATTGGAGACCATGGGTCTTTTGTGAATTTTCTTATTGTGAATGTTGGGCCTCTTGTAGAAATCTCTTCTGTATATGTTGCATTTACTCTTGATCCGTCCGATAGTGCTCCGTCTAATAATGGATTTGCATAAGAAATGTATTGCCCACATTTTTGTGCAAGTTTTTCTACAAAATTAGCTAATTCTGGCATTTCTTTAAAAACTACATTTGTTCTTATATTTCTAAATTTTCTATGAACTATATATATAGGATATCCTGCACCATTACATTCTATATCTTCTATAAAATAATCATTTAGTAATGGTTCTATTTTATTTAAACCTACAAAATCTCTATAAACATAATACATAATTTTTAAGTATGATTCTTTTTCTAATTTTATTCTTAATTCACTTAGTAGTGCCTTAACATTTTTTTCTAAATATTGTAATGTTGTTTCTCCTTCTGCTGAAGAAAGAAAACTAATGTTTAATAATTCTTTAATTCCATCTTCTATAAGATTTAAAACTTTTTTTTCATAAATTTCTAAATTTGGTTCTTCTAAATGGTATATTAATTCATTTGATTTTGAATCCCATTTTATTCTTGCATAAGCATAGGGTTTTAATAGAGGGTATCTAAAATCTATTTGTTCTTTTGGAAGTTCTGGAAATTTTGCTCTTTCTGTTACTTTTTCTATTTTGAAATCTCCAGTTAATTTATTTGTTAATTCTGGTAATTTACCTTTTAACTCTTTTTTTTCTTTTTTGAATAATACCATTTTAGATTTTTGTTATTTGTATTTGTCCTCCGCCAATGTTTGTAATAGATAAAATATTTGTTCCTTTTAGTGTTTCACCAGTATATGTTAAGTTGATTAAAGTTGAATCATATTCTAAAGATAAATATAAATCATATTCTCCTTTTTGAATTGAAGTATTTGTTAGAATTTGTAAATTTCCTTCATTAATTGGTACGTCTGGTTCTGAAAGAACTGCTTTTGTTCTTGTTCCCCAAGAAATAATATTTGTTGTTGGATTTATTTCTAAATCTCCTTTATTAATTTTTAATTTTAATTGTGTTTGAGCACCTGGCCCTTGATTATTAACCGATCTAATATTTTGATCCAAAGTAAGCATAATTTCTTTTGTTTGTTTTGCAGTATAACTGTCTTTCATTTTATTTATTACAGGTATTCCTGCAGCTAAAACTATAGATAGTATAACTATTCCCAATGCAATATAAATTATTGCTGAGATCCAAATGTCACCTTTTTTGTTTTTCATATTAAAAAAAAGAAAAAAAGAAGTTTTTAGACTTCTATTATTGTTCCCGTGCCACAAACTTCTGTACATTCAGTATTTCCATATATTCCAGTTACTGTTGGTAAAAATTTAATCTTTGCTAAATCTGTGTCTGAACAGTTATTTGTAGTAACAGTTGAATAGTTTCCAACATTTATATTTGTATCTGCACTACATCCTGTAAGTATCTCCGAATCACTATTTAAGAAAATAGCATTAACTATAAAATCTATTCCTCCACTGTTTGTAATTGTTCCATTTGTTCCTGTAATACCATATGTAACAAATCTTGTTAAGTCTGTACATTTTGTCAAAGCATCAGATTTACATGCTTGTGTATCTGTTTGTCCACCAACTAGACTGTTTATCCATGTAATTACTAAGACAGCAGCAACTATTGTAAAACCTATGATAAGTACTGTTGCAATAAGTGGTGAAATACCTTTTTTATTCATCAAATTAAACACCTCCATTTTTGTTAATAATTTGAATTATCAATTATGTGAAAAATAGATTATTGTATATTTAAATGTTTTGTTTTAAAAAAAGAAAAAATAAAGAAAATTAACAAGAAATTATTGCTGTTTCTGCTTGATCATAACAATACTTCTTCTGGGATCCTTTTGAAACTGCGGGAATTATTTTTACAGATTCTAATGTACCAGCTAAATTAGTTGAGTTATAATCTACTCCAAAATCTAGTGTTACACCTTGTTCTAATACTCTTCCAGAATCAACTTCAAATGATCCACTATCCGATGTTAGCAAGAATATCTCTTCAATTATTTTTGAAGTTCCAGAATTTGCTAATTCAAAAGTTAGTCTCCACTCTGTTGAAGATATATTTTCACAACTCGAAGATTTTATTTGTAGTTCAGTATTTGAACAAGCTTGAGCTAATTCAGTTCCCCCTTTTGATTCTTGTTCCAAAATCCATTGATTATACCAGAACCATAATAACAAAGCTAAAATTATAACAATTGCAATTAGAATTACTGTTGCCACTAAAGGCGAAATTCCTTTTTTGTTCATGTTTACCACTTTTAACATATTGTATTTAATTCAATACTATTATTTAAACTTATCCCTTGTTCTATACAGTGCATTGGTTGATCATCAACTTCTATCCAAGGAGTTATTTCAAATTTTGTTAAGTTGTGCATTAAATTAAAACTAGATCCTCCTGAAAGACCATTACAGTTTACTAATTCTAAAACATCATATTGGTTGTTTGGTGCAGCTGCATGATAATTGAATTGAATATTTTCATCACCAGGTTTTAAATCATCTATATTTAGCCAAGTACATTGTGCTTCAGTATTATTTGTTGTTGCCCTATCAAGTGTAAATCTTTTTATTGAAAAATAACCATTATTTGTTAAATTAAATTTAACTTTTGTTCCATTTACACATATTTGTTCTAATTTTAAATTAACATTATTACAATAATTTTCAGAATCATATGGTAACTCTACATTTGAAAATTCATCAATTGCCCATTGTGTAATAAGTAAACCAGTAGATATTGCTAAACCTACTAAAAGTACCCATGCTATTAATGGACTTATACCTCTTTTTTTCATCTTATCATAACTTGGTTTGTTGTGTATTTAAAAGTTTCTGTAGCTCCGTGTTGTGGACTCATTGCAATGTACTCTTCGGAACCAGGATAAGTAAAATTTCCTTGTCCTTCCGGAAGATTTATAATTACTTTCAAATCGGGCCCAGCTCCAGATATATCAAATGGATGCAAAAATCCTCCTATGGATAAATTAAATGTATTTGGTAAATTTGCAGAATACCAATCTTTTCCAAAATTTTCTGAACGTACTGGAACTTTGTAACTAAAATCTTTTCCACCAACATCTATTAAAATTTCTTGATCTAATGGTTGTCCTGCACCAATTATATTTGTACCATTTGTTGTGCTAACTGTTGAATTAAAATGATTTACTAAACTTATTTCAGAACCATTTGAGTAAATATAAAGAAGTTGTATATTTGGATTTCGTTGTTTTGCATAATCAATATATTTCTTACTAAAATTATCTAAAGATGTTTCAACATCTGTTTTATTTTGCAATGCATAATTTATTACGTATTCTGATTCATGAATATAATTATTTGAAAGATCCTCGAAATCTTCAAAAAGAATTGCTTCCCTTATTGTATTCGGAGTTGAAGTTATTCCGAATATTGCTACTGCTAAAATAACAGAAATAATAATATAAAATTGCCCCTTTTTATTTTTAAACATAATATTAATTCTTAATTTGGAATTTAAATAGTTTTTTATTAACCAAAATAATGATTTTTTGTTAAATCTGTTTTTTTATCTTTCCAAGATTTATCTAATTTATCTAAAATGAATTGTGATTTTTTAATTAGATTCGGCCATTTTTTGGAAACTAATTTAATATATTCTGCTTCTTTTTTATCTTCTGAAGAAACATTAAGCAGTAGTGCTTTTCTATCAAGTTCTAATAATTCCTCATATGATTTAATTAAATCTGCTTTTTCTTTTTCTGTAAAAAATTTGGATTCATAAATTTCTATCATTGCTGCTTGATTTGGAAAAATAATTCTTTCAAATAATCTTGCAAAGAAAACAACTTTTTCATGAATTCTTCTTCTTATAGTTCTAATTAAAAAATGCTCATCTTCAATATAGTCTAATTCAAAATTTTTATTTAATTCTTTATAAACTGGAAGAGTATATTTTTTCTTTAATTCATTATATTGCTTTTTCATCTTATACTTTTTCTTATAATTTATTTATAAATGTTTTGAAAGCCTTGGATGGGAATTGAACCCACGACCTCCACATTACCAATGTGGTGCTCTACCGACTAAGCTACCAAGGCATTATTGAAAAGAATTATAATTGCATTTATTAAAATTTTTGTTTTTTTACTAATTCTGAAGAACTTCTTAATTTCTCTCCGCCTATGTTAAATATCATTTCTATTCCTTGTTCTTCACATAAATTATATTCTGGTATATTTCCTGCTTTTCTATCTCCGCCATTTGCAAAAATATCTGGTTTTAATTTAAGTAATTCATAACAAACAGACATATCTTCTGGATCTTCTGGATGTTTAGATAAAAAAACATTTTTAACACCTTTTATTTCTTTTATTATTTCTGCTCTATCTTGTTCCGGCATAAATACAAAACCTTTCTTTTTATTTAACCAATTATCATTATTTAGAATTACTACTAAGTCTCCTTTTTCAGATGCTTCTTTGACCATTCTTAGATGACCTATATGTAGGGGATCAAAACCTCCGGAAACGGCGATTGTTTTTTTCATAATAATTTTGTGTAGAATTGGTTTTTAAATTTAATTAAAGATTATTCTAGAAAATGAGTGAGGGGGAAGGGATTCGAACCCTCGCAGGCACTAAGCCACTGGATCTTAAGTCCAGCCCATTTGACCAGACTCTGGCACCCCCTCGAGATAAATAAGATTCTTAGATTTGATTTATAAAAGTTTTTATTCCTTTTTCTCTTTCTGACACTCTTGGCAGACTGGTTGTTTTTCTATAAAGGTACCTTTAATTTTTCCTAAGAATGTTTCTTCTATTTTATTTCCGCATTTAGAACATTTCATAGAATTATAGTAAAATCTCTTATTAATAAAGTTTTTTAAATTATAACTTTTTCCTCTTTTTATGGTAGAAATAGGTTCAAAATATAAAAAAACTAAAAATAATCTAAGGGAAAGAATAAGAAAAGAGGAAATAGACATTTTTGAAAGTGAAGCTAAAAATCATATGTGTTATTTTTGTAAACATAGGATTATTGGAGATATGTATGTTTTGATTGATCAAAAAGAAATAAATGATATTGAAATTGAAACTAAATATTTTTTAGATGAATATTGTTTTGAAAATTCGAAGCAAATTTATCACTAATATTTTAACCTATATACTTCCACTAGTGCATCTAACTTATTCTCTTTGTCTTTAAATTCATATGCAAATTGGAATTGTTTTTCTAATTTATTACCATCAAAAACTGCTAGTGTGGGAATATTAAATTTATCTGCATAATTAAAAACATCTTCACTTTCATCTTTGTATAGATCAATTATATCTTGTTCGGTTGAACCCCATAAAATTTCCGAATTAGTATCTTGCCCTGTTTTTAATAAATTATTAATATTATTTCCATCAAATCCCCTATAAACTAAATTATTTGAATATTTATTTGATTTTTTTAAATCTTGAATTATGATATCTAGTTCTGATTCTGTATAACTACTTGCATTGCTTAGATTTATTGTTTTAACTTTCATTTTTTTCTATAGTCCTCGACTGCTTTTTTAAATGCCTGATCAGCTAATACTGAACAATGAAATTTATTTGAAGGTAACCCTCCAAGTTTTTTTGCAATATCTTTTGCAGTTATTTTTAATGCTTTTTCTATATTTAATCCAATTACCATTGTTGAAAACATAGAAGTTGCCGCAATTGCAGATGCACATCCAAAAGTTTGATATTTACATTCTTTAATTTTATTATTTTTTACTTTAATCCAAATTTTCATAACATCTCCGCACGCAGGACTTCCAACTTCTCCTTCTCCATCTGCTTCTCTAGAATATTTGTTTGCTTCTTGTTTTGTTTTTAGAATATTTCTTGGATTAAAGAAATGATCTTTAACTTTTTCAGAATAAAACCATTCTTGTCCTATTTTTGATTTAACATCACTCATTCTAAATTCTCCTTGCTTAAATGTACTGGGGAAATTTCTCTTAATTCCTTAACAATTTTTGACATTATTTTAATTACTTTATTTATTTCTTTTTTAGTAACATATTTTGTTAAACTAAATCTTATACTTCCGTGTGCTACTTTTTCAGATTGACCTGTAGCTAAAATTACGTGACTTGCATTTAAAGATTTAGAAGTACATGCTGAACCAGAAGATGCACAAATTCCTTCTTTATCTAATTTTAAGAGTATAGATTCTCCCTCTATATTTAAGAAAGTAATATTTGCATTATTAGGTAATCTCTTTTTTTTATCTCCATTTAAAATAGTATTATCTATTTTTAGTAAATTTTCTATTAAGTAGTCTCTTAATTTTGATAATTTTTTGTAATCTTTTTTATTTTTTTGAGTTAATTCTAATGCTTTTGTAAATCCCATTATAGCAGGAAGGTTTTCTGTTCCACTCCTTAAATTAAATTCTTGTCCGCCTCCATGGATTAATGGTTCTAATTGAATATTTTCTTTTTTTATTAATGCACCAATTCCTTTTGGACCATATATTTTAGAAGAGTTTATTGAAATTAAATCTGCATCTATATCTAAATCTTCAGAATTTATAGCTTGACAAGCATCAGTATGAAAAACAATTTTATTTTCTTTTGCTATCTTAGATATTTCTTTTATTGGTTGAATTGTTCCTATTTCGTTATTTACATACATTACTGAAATTAGAATAGTATTTTTAGTTATTGCTTTTTTAATTTTTTCTGGATCCACTATTCCGTTTTTTTCTACTTTTACTTTTGTTATTTTAAAACCTTGTTTTTCTAAATATCTTAGAGAATTTAAAACAGAATGATGTTCTATGGTAGTAGTTATTATATGATTTCCTTTTTGTTTATTTTTTAATGCATATCCTTTAATTGCTAAATTAATTGATTCGGTTCCTGAACTGGTAAATATTATTTCTTTTTCTTTTGAATTGAAAATTTCTGCAATCTTTTTTCTTGAATTAACTAATATATTTGATGCAACTAATCCTTTGTGATGCATACTTCCAGCATTACCATATTCATTTTTAGAAAAAATTTGTATTTCTTTAAAAACTTCTTTATCTATTGGTGTAGATGCAGAAGCATCTAAATATATTGTTTTCATTTTATTAATTTGTTTAGTTCTTTGATGATTTTATCTATTTCCTCAACAGATTTTCCGTGAACTTTTAGACCTTGTTCTAAAGTTTCAAATCCTGCTGCAAAACATCCTATGCAATGAAAACCTAAATTAGTAAGATACTCTGCAGTTTCAGGATATTTTGTAATACATTCACTTATTATCATTTCTTTATTTATCATTTTTGAAGCATACCTCGCATTTTTCCGGAACATCATCATACATTCTGTGAATATCACAAATAGTTGCCGTTTCCCTTATCATATGAGTTAATTTAAATATCTCTTTATGAATTATTTCCGGATTATCTTTTATTTGAAATATAGAACATTCTATCTCATCCTGTATCTCTTTTTGAAATTTTGTTGTCCCTCTTTTATCTTTTAAATATTGGGAAACTGCCGCAGGAGTTATATTTAATAAACTTGCAATTTCTTTTTGCTTAATTCCTTTTTTTGATAGTGCTAGAGCAAATTCTTTTCTAATTGCAGGTAAAACATATCTAACTTCTATCTCTTGTGGCATTAATTTCATAGAAAAAGTTAACAATAGTTAATTTATAAATATTGCTATATTAATTTTTCTTCATCTTTGTAAATATGAATTACATTTACAGGGCATGACCTTGCTGCTTCCATTGATTCATCTAATTGATCTTCTTTAATTTCTAAGATGAAATCTTCATCTTCTTTTTCAGAATCAATTAGGTCAGCTTTCCCATCTTTTTCATTCATTTTCCAATTTTTTGGATCTAAAATTGGGCATGAACCACAACATATGCATCCTTCCCTATCATGAACTATTTTGTATTTTGTCATTAATAAAATAAAAAAAGTTATGGTTTATTAGTTTTTCCATAAACCATGTAAATTACAATATGTCCTTATTACAAAATCTTCATTGATTAATCTGAATTTTGCTTCTGGTTTTTGACCAGGTTTTAAATGTTGCCTGTAAACTTTATCTTCAGTTATTAATTCTATCCATTCTATGTAATGATCTTCATCCATAGGATGATCTATTGAACCAACTTTAACTAAGATTTCATTTTCAGTTTTTTCTATAACTGGCACATGTTTTTCTTCTGCTGCATCTTCTGTGTTTTCCTTCATTTCAACCATGGGTTTTCCGCAACAAAATAAGGGTGCTGAAGCTTCGTGTAAAACTTCAACAATATTTCCGCATGTTAGACATTGGTATATTTGTTTTTTTTCAGTCATTTTATATTTTTCCAACTAAATCCATTCCGGGTTTAAGTGTATCTTTTCCTGGAGTCCAATTTGCAGGACATACTTTATCTCCGTGTTCTTCTACAAATTGAGCAGCTTTTAATTTTCTCAATAATTCTTCTGTATTTCTTCCTATACTATTATCATGGATTTCATATGCCTTTAAAATTCCATTCGGATCAATTATGAATGTTCCTCTTAATGCTAATCCCTCATTAGGGATATATACTCCATAGTCCTTACAAACTTTTCCAGTCGGATCTGCAAGCATTGGATATTTTATTTTTTTAATTGTTTCAGAATTATCATGCCATGCTTTATGTACAAAAACTGTATCTGTTGATATACTTAACACTTCTGCATTAATTTCCTTGAAATCATCATATCTGTCTGCTAAATCTCCTAGTTCTGTTGGACAAATGAATGTAAAATCTGCCGGATAAAATACTAATACTTTCCATTTTCCTTTTAGATTGGATAATTTAACTTCTTTTGTTTCGTTGTCTTGAAATGCTTCCAGCATAAAATCTGGAGCAGGTTTTCCTATTTCTAATTTTAATTCTTGTTCCATTTTTTAATCTCCTTTATTTACAATTAGTACAAAGACCGTAAGAAATAATTTTTACTTTATTTGTTTTGAATCCTTTAATTTTTTTATTTTTTATTTTTTTTGTCATTTCTTCAAAAATATCTGTATCAATTATTTTTCCACAATTTTCACATATTAAGTGTTGATGTTTAGTTGGATTTCCGTCATATCTTGATTTATCTTTTGTTTTTATTTCCTTAATCTCATTGTTATCAACTAATATGTTTAAATTTCTATATACTGTACCTAAACTTAGATTTGGCATTTTTTCTCTTAAATCATTAAAAATCTTTTCCGCAGTAGGATGTTCTCTACTTTTGTTTAGATAGTTTAGTATCTCTTGCCTTTGTATTGTGTTTTTCATTTTAAGAATGATTCTTAATTAGGAATAATTACTAATATATAAATGTTCCTATAATTCAATTCCGAATATAACTCTTAAAACCATTCCTACTCCAAAACTTATAATTGCTACCGAAATTGCTATGATTGCCATTTCTGAGAATTTTGAAAAGAATTTTTGCCCTCTTTTTTTTGAAATATAAAATGCATAAAAGGCTATTGAAAATAAGGCCATTACTAGCATTAATTCCATTGCATAAAAAACATTTTTAAAAATAAAATAAGGAAAAATTAATAGAATAACTGTTAAAAAATAGGATACTCCTGTATATGCTGCCGATTTCTTTGGAAGTTTATTACATTTTTCTTCTTTAGAAGATAAATATTCTGAAGCCGCCATAGACAATGAAGCTGCTATCCCCATTATTAAACCTGTAATTGCAATAATCATTGAGTTTTGTAATGCTAATGTTAAACCTGTTAATGCACCGGTCATTTCTACAATTGCATCATTTAAACCAAGAACGATTGAACTAGCATATTTCACTTTCTTTTTTGAAGCA
Organism: Candidatus Woesearchaeota archaeon; assembly: GCA_964448715.1. GTDB lineage: Archaea > Nanobdellota > Nanobdellia > SCGC-AAA011-G17 > PNOQ01 > JABIBT01. The sequence continues at coordinate 1,362 of CAYUWX010000005.1, read as the reverse complement.
AGAATATTTTTTGCCATAAATAAATTTTAATTTTAGAATTTTATAAATGTTTTTGTTATTTGAATTTTCTTATTTTATCATAAGTTTTTGCTCTTACTTGTGCAGTCATAACATCAAGATTCATCCACCATCTTAGAAACATTCCTTTACTGATCCCATATTTTGTTTCTTTGAGTGTTTGGTAATAAGGAAATATTTTATAGTCGAAACCGGATCCCACTGTTTTTACAAAATTATTAAGTCCAGCCTCTATCCTATATCTATGTTTATAAAAATCTGGAAGATTTTCCCAAATCTCTCTTTTAAGTGCTCTTTCTCCAGTATTTATAGCTACAGATTTAACTGTCTTTTGTATAATATTATTTCTTATTCCTAAAAACATATCTTTTTCCCCATTAGCTACAGGAGAAATTATTCCTTCGACTATCTCTGGAGTTAAACCTTTAAGATCTGCATCACAAAAAAATATAATATCTGAAGTTGTTGATTTTACACCTCTATTCATAGAATATGCTTTACCTTGATTTTTTTCATTTTTTAAATATTTTATATTCTCATATTTATTTACAATTTCTTCAGTATTATCTTTAGAACCATCATCTATTACTACAATTTCATCTAGTGTTTTAGTATTATTAAGTGTATTAAGAACGGACTCTATTCTTTCAGCCTCATTATATGCCGGAACTATTGCAGCTATAGATTTATTATTAATCATTGCTTAATTGAGTATCTTACATGCTTTTAAAAAACTTTAGTTTTTGCCAAAATAAAACTTAAATCCTGCCCTTACTGAATTATTTTCTATTTCTATAAAAAAATCTAGATTATCTTCTAAATGTTTTTCTAATCTATTTAATTTTGTTACTGGATCTCGATCATAATTATTATTGTTAAAATCTAGTGCATCATATTGTAAATAAGAATCGAAAAATTTAGCCATTAATGGATGTTGTTCTAATTCGGTTTCATATTTAAACAAATCTTTATTTATTTCAGTTGTATCTTGTTGTGCTTCTTGTGCTAAACTAATTGTTGGAATTGTTGCACATGCAGTATATAAAATTAATTTTTGCAATTTATTCATTTTAATATGGATATTATATACTATATATAAAGACTACTATTCTATGCCAAATTTAATTTTATTCCAAATTCTCTCATGAATGTAGAAAAATATTGTTTTGAAAAGATTAGTTAAGAGTCCTGCAGTTAAAGCTATATTCCAATTTTTAGTGACTATATATATAATGGATATAGTTGTGGTTAACGCTATAATCCTCCATGTAATTGATCTATAAATTGTTCTTAAGTGAGTTTCCATAATTAATTATTATTTCAAGGGTTTTTAAAATTTCTGGA
>CAYUWX010000004.1:11117-32512 GCA_964448715.1 Candidatus Woesearchaeota archaeon | reverse complement strand
CATATGCTTACTTCAATAGAAAGCTACAAAATATTGCAAAAGAATTATTTGGAGATAAAGTAAGTCATCCCACCGCAGGTGGAAAATATGGAACAATAACTCTTTATGATTTGAGGCATTCTGGTGCAGTTCATCTAAGAAAGTTAGCAAATCAAAATGGAAATATATCTCTTGATGCAATCAGACAAAGAGGTGGCTGGACAAACTTCAAAATGTTGGATTATTACACCAGGTGCATCGGAATTAATGGAAACATATCAAAAAATGATTTAATTCTTGAAGAAAATAAGAGCAGAATTGAAAAGGATTTAGTAGAACAGAAGATGCTTTTAGAGCAAACTCAGAAAGAGCTCGAAGATTTCAAAATAAGGGAAGATAAAAGAGCAGAATCTGAAAAAGAGATGATAAAGAACAAAGAATTAGCAAAAATATCCTGCATTCGTTGTTTTAAATTATTAACCAAAGCAGGCGGAGAAGTAAGCAATAACTATGATGACTATAATTATATGGAATTCTTAGGAACAGAATATAATTATGATAGACATAAAGAAAGAGGACACTGGTTTAAAGATTTAATATCAACATCATTTACATTTGAATGTCCTCACAGAGGATGTAAAATTACGTATATGATTGACGAAGAAGAATTAGGAGGTGTTAAAGATGAAAAGCTTAAAGGAAGTAAATAATGCTCTCAGTAATATAAATGAAACTTTAGAAGAGTTTAGAAAAATACTAATAAGAAAACAAGAGAAAAGAGCACTAAAAGGAATTATACTTGAAAAGATAGGTAATGATAAGTATTGCATATATAGAGGTTAATTATAGTCATTTTTTCTCCATAATAGCCCTCATTAATTTGGGGGCTTTTATTTTTTAATTGGAAAGTCTTAATAATCATCTAAAAGAAAAAATTCTAGAGATATTTTTTCCTATATAAAAATACAGAAAGAGCAATAATTAAGGTTGCAATACCAAATATTGAGAATAAAATAGTTCTATTAAAAGTATTAACTAAATATCCCATTAGCCAAGGATTAAATATCCAAACAATACTAATAAGCATTTGTCTTGCAGATAAGGTTGTGGCTCTAACATTAGACTTGATATGTTTATGGATTATATCTGCATCAACATAATACCAAAGTTGATGAACAAGTATAAATACATAAGCGAAAATTATTACAGCATATAAACTATTAGTACCTAAAAACGTCCAAACTAAGAACTCTATGACTATAATTGATAATAATAATGTCTTATGAGAAAATTTATCTAATAATTTAGGTAGAGTAAAACCACCAATAGCGAAAGAAATAGTTTTTATTGCTTGATATGCCCCAAGAAGCACTATTGGTAAACCCAATCCAACTAATATAGGTTGTTGTGCATTATACCATGCTTCTTCAAAAAAGAAAAGAGGAATATATATTAACAAAAGAGATTTTAAAACCGGATTTTTCCAAACTAACTTTAAACCTTCTTTAAAGTTTTTAATAGTATCAATTATCTCTCCCTTTTTCTTGTATTTTGATTCTTTAACGAAAAATAAAAAGAACAAACCTAATCCATAAGCAGCAATTGTAAGGAAGTAAGGTAAGGTATTGTGAAGAACATAGAACATAGAACCTAAAATTGCAGCTACAATACCCCCTATTGCACGAACAGAATCTAAACTACCTAAAACTTTACTATTATGTTTCTCAAGTTTCTTTTCTTTAAGTGAATCATATATTAAAGCTTCTCTTGCCCCAGAACTAAAAGCAAATGAAGCCCCAATAAATATTGCTCCAAGGAAAAACTGAGTTGTTGAATGTGCTGTAACTTGAATGAATAAAGCAAGAGCACTTAATAACATGGATAACATGATAGTTAATTTTCTACCGTACTTATCTGCAAATATACCAGAAGGATATTCTAGTAAAACAGAGGCAAGGTATACTCCTGTAGCCACAAAACCTATCTCTGCCAAACTTAATCCTCTTGCTTGAAAGAATAATATCCATATTGGAACAAAGAACATTAACCCTCTAAAGAATTCACTAAAATACAAAGGCCATAATAATGAAAAATATTTTTTCATATTTTTTAATTGATTATTTAATTTATAAATCTAATTGTAGCTTAAAATATAACCTTTTGTTTATTTGACTATTTTTTATTCTTCCATTTCTCTTCTAACTCTTTATATGAAGTGCACTTTGCATTTTTGAAGAAACCTATAAATTCTTTTACCAATTTTTTACTTCCAGAGATAAAAAAATCATCTTCATGAGTTATAGTGAATATCCAATTAAAATCCATATCAGAAATGTGTGTATTTGTGATAGTGTTTACGTTTTCTATAAGAAATTTCTCCAATTCTTCAGTTTTTACAATTGCATAAGGAATGTCTTCTTCAAAATCTAACTCTGGAAAAAATAAAATCTCTCTAATTTCTTTTTTATTCAAAAAATCAAAACAAAATTCATTTTCTTCTTTAGTCCCCCAAACTGCAAACATTAAACTATCTACAAAATCATCTGACGAATTAGCTAAATGGTGTAACTTCATTGCTCCAGTAGCAGTTAACTCATAAACAAAAGTTCTCAATTCATACTGCAATTTCGTATGATTCGGAATTACTAAATTAACATCTTCTATTTGTTTTCTAAACATAGAATAAGATTCTTCTTTACTTTTCAAAGAGGATTAAAAGTGAGAAAACCTAGGAATCTATTTATTCTGACAAGGAAATTTAGTATTGACCTACTTGATGATGAATTCAAACAGAAACTAGCAAACAGCATTAAACAAAATAAGATACAAGTATTGATCATAGACACAATAAATCCGGTTACTCCTTCAATTGATGATAATAGAGCTAAAGATGTAACCGAAGTGTTTAATGAATTCTTTAAACCTTTTGTAGAGAATTATGGATTGAATATTCTGTATTTGGCCCATACTGATAAAAAAGGAAATGACATTCTCGGTTCAACCAAATGGAAAGCAAATGCAGATAATGTGTTTTTCTTTGATAGGAAAGGGCTAGATAATGAAGTTGTAATCCAGAACATTAAAAATAGGTGGGGAGAGATCCTAACATTTTATGTTGAGGTAGAATTTATTGAAAAGAACAAAAATTTAGATAAGATTGTTTTTAATCTATTAAAAAGAGAAGGTACTGGAAGAAAAGGAAAGATTTCTTCAAAACCTAAGCAAGAAGCTAAGAAACTAATTTTGAATGCATTGAAAGGAAAGGAATGTTCATTTTCAGAGCTTAGGGATATATGTGTGAAAAATGGGATTTCTGAAGGTACATTCAAGAATGCACGAAAAGATCTAGTAAATAAAAACTTAATAACAACAAATAATGAAGGGGAGTATTGGTTAAAAAATGGAAATTGAGATATCAGAAGAAAGGAAAAAGGTAATTGAGGATTTTAATAAAGGAAGGAATATTCTACTTACTGGCCCTGCAGGAACAGGTAAATCTGTTTTAATCAAACATTTGGAAAAAACAACTAAGAAAAGTTCTATAATAATTGCACCAACTGGTATTGCAGCTCTAAACATTGATGGTTTTACTATACACTCTACCTTTCAGTTTAAACCAGATATTACATTAGAGGAAGTTCATTTAAATTACAAGATCATAAGTCGTCTTAAACATCTGGAAGTTATATTTATTGATGAAATATCTATGGTTCGTTCTGATTTATTGGATTGTCTCGATAGAAGTTTGAGAATTCATAGAAGAGATAGTAGACCTTTTGGGGGTGTTCAGATGGTTTTATCTGGAGATTTATTTCAATTACCTCCTGTTTTTTTAAATGAAGAAAGAGATGATTTTTTGCAGGAATATAACTCAGAGTTATTCTATGATGCACGCTGCTATGAAAAAGGAGATTTTAGATTACATAATCTTAAGAAGATATATCGGCAAAGTGATATTGGATTTCAAAATCTATTGAACAGAATTAGAAAATTTGACTTGAAACCTGAAGATATCGATATAATCAATTCCAGAGTGAATTTAGATTTTGAACCTAAAAATGATGACTTTCATATAATTTTAACTCCCACAAACTCAAAGGCAGATAAGATTAATAATGATAATTTACAGAAATTAGAAACAACTTCTTATCATTTAATAGGAAAAATAAAAAATAATTTTCCAAAACATAATCTACCAACACATTTAGAGCTAGAAGTTAAAGTAGGTTCTCAAATTATGTTTGTGAAGAATGATTCAAGAGGAAGATGGGTTAATGGCACTGTGGGAAAGATTTTGAAAATAGTTGACATTAAGAAAGAGAATTCTAAACCTAAGAGAGAAATTCATGTTGAGTTATCTTCTGGAGAAATTGTTAGAGTTGGTAAGGATGAATGGGAGATGTCTAGACTGAGATTTAAACATGGAATTGGGTTGTATAGGGAAGTAGTTGGAACATTTACTCAGTTTCCAATAAAATTAGCTTGGGCCGTTACAATTCATAAAAGCCAATCAAAAACTTTTGATAATGTAATTTTGGATATTGGCCATGGAGCTTTTGCTTCAGGTCAATTATATGTTGCTTTGAGTCGAGCTACAAATTTTGAAGGTTTAGTTTTGAAGAAACCAATAAGAGAAAGAGATATTATTGTTGATAGCAGAATTATTGATTTTTTGGTTGAGGAGAGGTTTAAAAACAATATATGAGATTATTTTTCAAATAAACCATAAACTACTTTATAGAAAGGAATAACAAACGCAGCAATCATGGGAACTATAAATAATGTCTCTATTGGTGCAGATAGGAAAGTTATCCCTGTCATTGTATTTAGTAATACAGGATCATATGCCCTTATACCAACATTTAGTAATATGGCCTCAACGGGAACAGTTATTATTGTAACAAAAAGTAGGTATAACCAGAATTTTCTTTTTTCATCCAATTTTTTAAAAAAGTAATCTACCAAAATTATAGACACTAAAAAGATATTAACCCAACCCAAAGTAATAATCCAACTAACATCATTATAGATGTATGCCCAAGGATTTAAAAGAAAATTTCTCCACATTGGCTCACTCATTACTTCAAATAAAAAAACCCCTACAAACAAAATAATTGATTTAAGGAATATATGTTTATACTTATTTTTCTTCATAAAATATAACAGTCCAATTGTTACTAATATCATAACGATTTCAAATATAAACACACTGCTCATTTTTCTACACCTCTTGCTATTCTTAGGTTATTTTTATCCTTAAATAACAAAGTTTGCCAATAGGCTGCAAAAGTAAGTACTAGTGTTATAAATACTGGTATGTAATATAGAGCCTCAATTGGAACCAATCCAATTTTTACACCACTAGCAATATTTAAAACTGCAGAAGAATATTCTCTAATTCCCAATCCTAAAACAGTTGCTTCGGCAAAATAACCAATGATTGTGACCAAAACCAAGCTTGATAGAAATTTAACAGGAGCTTTCCATGTAGGGAAATACAGCTCAACTATTTTCTTAGATGCAATTATAATAGTAGACCATCCTAAAGTAATAATCCAGCTAACATCTAAATATAAATATGCCCAGGGTTCAAGATTCTTATTCAACCACAAAGCTTGAGTAAAATACTCAAACAATAAGACACCCAAGAATATCAAACCATAAGTTTTTAAGGAATGTTTGTCTAATTTATATAGAAACAGTAGTATTGTCAATGAGATTAATATAACACCTATTTCAAATATCATAATCATATTTAGAATAACATTTATATAAAGTTTACTATCCTAAAAATTAACATGAATCCTAGCAATTTTGAAGAAGGCGAGGTTTTTGAAAGAAATCTTGGAGGAAAAGCAAAAAATCTTAATATCTTAAAAAATTATTTTAATGTTCCAGAATATATACTTATTCCAGGAAATAAAATATCGAAATATCTTAATGAGATAGGTATAACTCCGAAAATAATTAAAGAAGCGTTTAATGGAACTGAAAAAGAAAGGCGTAATTTGAGAAGAAAAATTATGGGAAAACCATTCAAACCTACTTTGAATAAACTGAATAAACTGAATAACAAGATTATAGTTAGATCTGCAGCTTTAGGAGAAGATAGTTCAAAATATAGTTTTGCAGGAATCTATGAATCCAAAAAAACAACAAAGGCAAGGGAGGATCTTGAAAAAAGTATATCATTTGTTATAAAAACTGCTTTTTCGGAAAGAGTTTTTCACTATTCAAAACAAATAGGGTTATCTACATTCCCCAAACTTTCAATAATAATTCAAAATTATATAAGCAATCCCTTATATTCGGGAGTTTCATTTGCGACAACAAGATATAATGAAAAAGAAGGAATTCTCATAAATGTAGCAAAAGGTTCAACTGAGAACGCAGTCCTTGGTAAAAACATATGTGAAATCTTTATTGAAGGTAATAAATTTCCTAAAAGCCCAATACCTAAGAAAATTATCATGGGGGTATATAAATCATCAAAAAAAATTGAAAAGCTATTTGGAAAACCTCAAGACATAGAATGGTGTTACACTAATAATTCACTATATGTTCTACAATCAAGACCAATTACAAAAAATATTGATGAGGAAATCATAATATGGGATAACTCTAATATTTCTGAAAGCTATAGCGGAATTGTATTGCCCTTAACTTGTTCATTTGCACAATTTGTTTATTCAAGAGTTTACAAGGATGTGGCAAAGAATTCCAACATAGATAGGAAAAAGATTAAAAAACATTCAAATGTGCTAAATAATTTACTAGGATTTCATTATGGAAGATTCTACTATAATATGAATAATTGGTATAAGATGTTAACTCTTTTTCCAGGATATGATAGAAATAAAGAGAATTTAGAGATGATGATTTCGGCAAAAAGTAAATCGGAATTGGATCTAAAACATAAAAAAAGTGTTACTACAAAAGATAAAATTAAATATTATTCCCACATAATAAGAAGGTTAATATTTTTTAATAAAGAATTAAATATTTTCAAAAAAAATACAAAATCATATTTAGAAAGAGCAAAACAAAAACGTTTAGAATCACTAAACTTGTCCCAATTATGGGATGAATTTAAAAATTATCAAAAAAATCTTCTTAATTATTGGAGTATAACTGTAGATAATGATTTTTTAGCAATGACTTGGTTTGGATTGTACAAAAAAATTGCAACGAATAAGGGTTTAAGCGATTCAGAAATAATTCAACAAATATCAAACCTGAAGTCTGTAATAAGTGCAGAACAAGTGTCAAAATTGAAAATGTTGTCTGTAATAGCTTTTCAAAATGAAAAAAGGGTAGGTCTTGCCAAAAAGAAGAAATGGGAAGAATGTTATTTAGATATGCTTCTTGATGAAAAAATAAAGAACAAAATAAATTCATATACCAATATCTACGGAGGCAGATTTGCAAATGAATTGAAATTGGAAGCCCAAGATCTCGATTCGGACCCAGAATATTTAGCCGAACTATTGTACAGCTATTACAAAATGAGAAAATTTGTAGCACCTACTACAAAATTAAAGTCAAATAATCATAATTCATTTTTACTAAAATTTCTTTCAAAAAAAGCAAAACATTATTTAAAAAATAGAGAAGAGCTTAGACTTTTGAGATCACAAGCATTCAGTTATACAAGAAAACTATTTATAGTAATAGGGAAATTATTCTGTGATACAAAAAGAATAGATAAATCTGAAGATATTTTTTATTTAACTCTTAATGAAATCAGACAATCTATTTATGGAGGGAGAACCAATTTAAAAACAATTATCAAAAAAAGAAAAGAAGATTACAAAAAGTATTCTTCAGTAGAGTTAGATAGCGTTTTAATCACGAGAGGAAATGAAACTCCTACATTCAGGAATAATAAAAAAGTAGTAGTTACTAAAACACTCCAAGGAAAGGGATGTTCAAGAGGCACTATATCTGGAAGAATAACAATAATGAATAAATTCAAATTGCCAGAAAAACCTTTAGATATAGTAGTAGTTAAACATACCGATCCGGGTTGGACCCCTTTATTTGGACTTTGCAAGGGTTTAATAGTTGAAAATGGGGGCATCTTATCCCACGCAGCTATAATCTCTAGGGAGTTAAATCTGCCATGCATAATTGGAGTTAAAGATGCCACGAGAATACTAAAAGAAGGAAGTGAAGTAATAATGGATGCTTCATTAGGAAAAATTGAGGTCACTAAATAATGAAAATTAAATCTTATATCTTCGATAAAAAACAGACTAACAAATATTTTAATTTCTTGAAAGAACATTATAAAGACGATAAAAGAGTCGATTTGTATATTTTAGAAATTAAAAATCAACTTTCAGAAAAAAATCCTTTTTTTAAATTTGGAAAAGTTAGAAATTTTATAGTTGAAGATGAAGGTAAACTAACTGGACACTGTACTGCCATAATTGATAGGAGGAATATCAAAGTTGGGCTTATTGGTTTTTATGATTGTATTGATTGTAAGGATACTAGTAAATTATTACTGAAAGAGGCAATTTCTTGGTTAAAAGAAAAAAATTGCATTCAAATATTTGGCCCAGTTAATTTAAGTATATGGAATAACTATCGCTTTATTGTAAGTCAAAAAAGAAATTCTGAATTATTTGATCCATTTTCAAAAAATTATTATTCTAAACAATGGGAGGAAAATGGATTCTTAGGGGATGGAGAATACTTATCTGCAATAAGAACAAATTTTGATTGTGTTATTCAGCCTACCAAAAATGCATATATAAAATTAAAAAAAGCAGGGTATAAAATTCGACAGTTTAACATAGATGAAAAAGAAAAAGAATTAAAACTACTAAGAGATCTTTCTAATGAAATCTTTTCTGAAAGTTGGAACTATATAAAAATATCTTGGTCCGAATTTGAATATTTGTATAAAAAAACACTTAAAATAATAGATCCAAAATACATCGAAATTTTAGAAAAAAAAGATGGAAAACCAATTGGTTTTTGTTTCAGTTTACCCAATCCATTAAATAAAAACCAAATAATAATGAAAACAATAGGAGTTTTAAAAGAATATCAAAATAAATATCTCGGTGCAGCAATTATACACTCTCAACACCTAAAAGCAAAAAAAGAGAATTATAAAGAATTTTATTATCCCTTAATAAGGAAAGGGAACAACGTTACAAAATTACCCTATCCAAAATACGAAATTTTAACAGAATACAAGACATATAAATTGTCTCAATAAGTATAAATATCCTCTCCAGATTTAATTCTTTCTAAAAGACAAGAAGGAACTAACTTTCCATTATACAACATAGCATCAGGACAACCTTCACAAAGTTCCCATGTATTATTTCTTTTATCTGGGGCATCAATAATTAAAACTACTTGTGAATTCAACTTAGTCCTACCTTTCTTGATTAACTTACTGATTATCTTTCTAACAGAATAATTAGAGATTAAAGGAGTTAACTTACTTAATGGGACTGGCTTGTTTTTAATAGTTATGAAAAATCTACCCTTTTTATTATAATAATTCTTTTGGATTGATTTATAAAATTCTTTATCAAATGACCCCAATATTTCGCCTTCAGAATAAGCAGACAAAGAAAATAACCATGAAATATCTTCTGAATTTTTCTTACCAAGATATGCACAGTATTCCAGATTAAAAGCCTTCTTTATTTCAGAAGCAACTTCATCCATAGAAATAATATCGTTTTTATCAATTATCTTATCCGGAAGCATGTCCTTATATAAAGTAAATACTACCAAATTTATAATGTCTGAATTATCTTTATAAAAATTTGATAAAGCAGGTATATCTGATATATTTTTTTTGGATAGAGGCATAATAAATCCTAAATTAACCCCTCCCTCTTGTCGAAACATTTCACAATAGTTATTTCTTATTTTATTTAATACCTCTTCAGATTCAACATTTCTTTGATATTTATCAATATGAATAATCAATTCTGTTACTCCTGCTGATTTTAATTCTCTCAATCTATTATTAGTTAAAGCAAGACCATTTGTGTAAATCTTTGTTTTTAGTTTCTCACTTGAAATAAATTTAACTAACTTATCTAATTCAGGATAACATAATGGTTCACCTCCGGCAATAGAAATTGTCTGAACATTTCTATGTTTTTTAAGCCATTCAACTTCTCTTTTTAAAGATTCCAATGATCCATGTTGGCGTTTAGGATTTTTTTCAGCTAACCCCCTATAGCAACCAGGGCATTTAAGTTGACAAAAAGTAGTTGGTTCAATCCATCCGTTAGGGTTATCTTTTATAGACCAAGGAAGATTGTATAACGTATCTTTATCCAAATCTCCAGAAATCCTTATTTGAGAATAAATTTTCTTTGCCGATTCATCCATTGTTATTGGTTCATTTTTCATTTCAATTGACTCTTTATATTTAACTTTTACACACTTTTTAGGTAGTTTCTCATATTTAATTTTAACTGGAATAACTTTAGAATGAGATACCTTATTTTCTAAATAAGCCACTCCGATTTTCGGATCATATTTTTTATTTTTCTTCTCAACTTCTCCAGAAGGAAAAATAAAAACTGTTTCACCCCTATTCAAAAGTTTTATTGATCTTTCCAGAACTGTCCCACTAGATAATTTTTTGGTAGTTATACATCCATATAACAACAAAATGGGTTTTAGAAATATATTTTTCATATACTTGTCTGCTGTAATAAATCTAAAAGGTATTAATTTTACAAAATCTTTCAGAGGAAAACTATATGATATCAAAAATGGATCAATTCTTTCGGGGTGATTAGCTGCGATAATATATTTTTTATCTTTCTCATATAAAAATTGATAATCTGTTTTAACATTGAATATTAATTTTAGGGGTATGCCTATAAAGAAATAAGTTACAAATTGCCACATCGATATTACTATATTTTTCATAAAAATGCTGCTCCCGCTATAAGCAAATGCATTGATAGATAAAATAATATTGCGATAGCTTCAATAATTTTCGTACTTAATCTATTTCTCTTTAAAATATAATAATAAACAGAATAAACAATTAACACTAAAGAAACAAGACTCAAAATTATAATATTTATTGAAAAATTTACTCTATATAAAATAATCATAAATAGAAAATAAGAAAGAAAAATCGAACCCAAGTATAAATACACTGATTTTTTAATTCCATATCTACTTGAATAAGTATCTAAGCCTTTGCTCTCATCTTTTTTCCCTTTCAATTTTCTAGCTACTTCTAAAATTTGAGCATTTGCTAAAACAAAAATAAAATGAACAAATAACAAAAAATCTTTAAATGAAAAACCTGGCTCGATTAAAGCATACAAGTGTATTTGTAGAAAAAAGATTTGCATCAGATTAAGAAAATTATATAGCATAAACTTTTTTTTCAAATATTTTCCGATAAAAAAATCTTTTCTGGCTAATAGAGAATAAGCCATAGATAGTAACCAATAAAAAAAAGCGTATAGTGACGCAAAAACACCTACAACTATCTGAATTACTATTGAAATTATATTTAAAATATTTAACTCTTTTAAAGAGATTAATCCTCTCTGAACGGGCCTATTTTTATGGAATCTATTATCAAATTTCTTATCTTTATAATCATCAAAAACTCTAATATTAAACATAAATAATAAGCTAACTACTGTCCCAATAATTATTGGAGCCACAATGTTTGAAACTCCTTCGCCTTGAGACCTAACTATAGCAGCAGAACTTAAAACTACCGAAAATGTAGTAAATATCAAAATAGCAAAAGGAAATCTCTCTTTTTGGTATTCATAAAACCGATATAACAAATTTTTATTATTCATTTTTCTTTATTTTTTTACAATATAATTCTACATTCTCAAGAATGTCTACCTCATTTACAAGGTTAATTTTTTTTAAATTTAAAATATCAAGATTATTTTTATTTGACCATCTAAGATTACCAATCTTAAAATAAGGTAAAAATGGAGATATTAATAAATTGAATTGTTTCTCAGTTTCTTCAAGATCATCAACTTCAATTATTTCATTGAATAAAATTTCAGTGTTAAGGTCAAAACTTTTTGTCATAATTTTTAACAAATCTTTTATTAAAATATCATCATCACTAACAAAATTAAATATTTTAGATTGATTATAATCTCCAATAAAAGTAATAAATTTAACAAGATCATCAACAAAAACAAAGTTTAGAGAAGAATAGGAGTTACCTTTAATTCTGATTTTACTAATATTTTTTGGAAGATTATCTTTTAAAATATTAGAAAATAAATATATTGTTTGGCAAGATACCTTATCCATGTCTTCTAAATTATCAAGAAGGATACTGGGCCTGATAATATAATAATTTACTTCTGAATTAGATAATTTGTTTTTAATAAGATTTTCACACTCCCACTTTGACTCTTCATAAAAATTTCTAAATTCTTTTGGTTTGTTAATCCAGTTTTCTGGTATTTCTTCATTTGATTTTCCCCCAACATAAGCTGTACTAACAAAATAAAAATCTGAAACATTTGCCAAGCTATTTAATAGATTAAGTACATTTGAAGTACCCATTACATTTGTCGTAAACAGAATATCTTTAACTTTTCCAGTATTTCCTAAATTAATACAAGCCGCTAAATGATAAACTTTTGAGACATTTCCAATTGCTGACAAATCTTCAAAAGAAAGCCCAAGATTTGGTTTTTTTATATCTCCTTCTAATAATTCTATTTTATTAGAATATTCAAATAAGTCCCGGGCAATCTCAATATCTCTTACAAGAACAAATATCTGTGAAATATCTATATTATTTGATAATGACTTTACCAACCTCCTTCCAAGTAATCCTGTCCCTCCAGTTATAAGAACTTCCATTGAGAATAGAAAAAATGAGATTATATATAAAGATTAAGGTATTAAAAATAAAGATGAATCGTCATAGGAAAATTAAATATAGTATGTGTTGGGAAGATCCTAATCTGGTAATTAAAGGTCTCGATATCACAAATAAAGATACAATTCTTACTATTGCCTCTGGAGGAGAAAATGTTTTTGCAATACTTTTAAGAGAACCAAAAAAGGTTATTGCGATTGATAACAACAAATATCAAATCTACCTTACAAAATTAAAGGCCTTAGCAATAAAGCAACTTAGTTATGAAGAGTTCTATGAGTTTATGGGATTCAAAGCTTCAAGAAGAAGGCTAAATACATATTTCAGGCTAACAAAATACCTCTCCCCTGAAGAAAGATTATTTTGGGAGAATAATAAGAATCATATAAAAGAAGGAGTTATCAACTGTGGAAAATTTGAAAATTATCTAAAACTTTTTAGAAAATATATTTTAAGATTAGTGCTAAATCATAAAGATATACATAGCTATTTGAAACTTAACTCATTAAATCATCAAGAAAAATTCTTTGAAAAAAAGTGGAATTCTTGGCTATGGAAATTTCTATTCAAAGTATTTTTTTCTAAAACCCTAATGGGTTTATTAGGTAGAGAGAAATCCTATTTCACATACAATAAAAAATTAAACATTGCTAACCATTTTTATAGAAAATCCAAGATGGGAATAACTCAAATCCCAATTTCGAGTAATTACTTCATGGAACTGATAATTTCTGGTTCAATTAAAAAAAATTTCAAAGACCACCCATATTTAGATAAATCTAATTTTCTAAAGTTAAAAAAGTTAGTGGGAAATATAGGATATGTAATTAATGATATAGAAGATCACCTATCAAAAAATTCATCAAAATATACAAAATGTAACCTATCGGATATTTTTGAAAGGTGTTCGCAAGAAGAATATGAAAATATATTAAAAAATATAGTTGAAAATTCACCCCAATTAGAAAAAATATGTTATTGGAACAATATGGTTAATAGAAGTAATCACAATATCAATCTAAATCTTCACCCACTTAAAGAACTATCTAATAGTCTTTTTAAACAAGATAGAGTATTTTTTTACACTAAATTTATTGTAGAAGAAATCAAATAATAAGATTTATAGCCTTTGGTATTATACTCAAAGAAAATCTATTAGAATAATCAAGTATTTCCCCATCGCCAACAAAACGTGCTTCCTTATCTAATAATACATCTATATTGTCAGATTCAAATAAGACTACTTCATCGTCCCATATATGATTCCCTTTTACAACTTTTTTAGACAAATCTAAACTTTTTATAATATTTTTAGGCTTAGGGTATCCACAAATCTCAAAAACCCCATCATCATTTTTTGAATTAGGGGATAAGTTAAATTTTTTACCAATACATGGTTGATTATTAACAGAAAGGAACATTAGTGTATTATTTAGCATTTTGCTACCTATTTTACTGACATAAACTCCACTATATCCAAAACCGATTTTTTTAACAAGATGGAAGTAATATTTAGTGCCCTTAAGCAATTTATTAAGTGGACTATAGATTTTAGAATTATTTAAAGAATTAACAACTTCTTCAATTATTCCTATCCCTCCTCCCGTTACAAAGTACCTTGAATTTACTTTAATAATATCAATAGATACTTTATTATTGGGTATATTTAGTATACATTTTTTGACACAAAGAGGTAAATCAAGCTGCCTAGCTAAATCATTTGCGCTACCGCAAGGAATTATTGAAAAAAATATTTTATCCCTATATTCCTTTTCAAGCCCCATATATCCTTCAAAAACTCTATTTAGGGTTCCATCTCCCCCGCATATATAAAACAGATTAAATCCGTCATCAAATTTATCCATTAATAGGCTTTTTACAGGTATATCTAAGCTCAATTCGATGTAATCATAATTAATTTTTTTTAATAATTTAAGTACAGATTTTCCATTTGTTGAATTTGTGTTTACGAGGTAGATTGATTTAGTCATTTTATTAAATCTTATATTAATTGTATTCTTATAATGTTTTCTTTTATGGTCACATCCACCAAAAAGTTTAAAAACTTACACAAGACCTATTCTTTACTATGAAGTGTGATGTAATTTTTGATAAGTCTCTATCAAAGGAGATACTTTCAACATTTGGAAAAGAGGTTAATAAAGATGAGGTAATAGTAGAAAAGTCTAATCCTTCTCAAGCAGTTCTAACTCCTACAGGGGAAGAAATAAACATTGATGAATTTGCTGGGATAACTAGGGGTTCAGAGGTTTTTATAAAATCTGATTTAATCTCTTTAATAGATTTTTCTAAAAGAAAATAACAATGAGTTGGTTAGATAAATTAGAACATATAATAAAAGTTGATTTAAGAGGACTTAAGATATTTAGTCCCAATATTAATATTATTAGAAATCCTGAAAAGAAAGAAAAAGCTACTATTTCTGAAGATAAAAAAATTATTAATATTAATTTTGATTCTCTTGAAGACAGTGAAAAAAAAGAGTTATTGAATTCTATAAAACAAGGTTTTGATGATAATGAGATAAAAAACCTTTTGGAAGATAACTCAGAAAAACTTGTTAAAGATATTAAATTAGAATCGGGTTCACAAATAACTAAAAAGGTTCTTGATTTCTATAAAGATAAAATTTCTTACAAACATTATCAAGCATTGGAGGCTTCATTATATTTAAGAAGGGTTTTTGAAAGAGGAGAACCAATAAATAATTTAAAAAGAGACATAGTCCAAAAATTTGGAGAAGATGGGAGGAATATCTGTAACCTTTGTAGTGCTGGATATTTTGAAGGCCATATAAAACAAGTTTATAGTGAAATGTCTTTTTCTAAAGGTTTTTCAATTGTCAAGTTTAAAGATCATTTTGAAGATATAGTTAAAACTAGTCCATTTGCAATATTTGTATCGAAAGAAACAAATGGGGATGAACTTTCTGGAGAGATTTATCATAAACTTCAAACTTACAAAAAATATGGCGTTTCATTTCTTGCAATACATGGAATTGGTAAAAACAATATTAAAAAAATTAACAAGATTATTCAAGAACTTGAAGAAGAGATAGAAATAGACACAAAAATAAAACAAGATGGAAATATTATTATAGTCAAGATTTTTTTAGTAAATTGACACATTCTTAAAAAGGAGTTGATATTTTTTAATATATTTGCTTAACAGGTATCTCCAAAAAATCAAAACAAAATTCATTTTCTTCTTTAGTCCCCCAAACTGCAAACATTAAACTATCTACAAAATCATCTGACGAATTAGCTAAATGGTGTAACTTCATTGCTCCAGTAGCAGTTAACTCATAAACAAAAGTTCTCAATTCATACTGCAATTTCGTATGATTCGGAATTACTAAATTAACATCTTCTATTTGTTTTCTAAACATAGAATAAGATTCTTCTTTACTTTTCAAAGAGGATTTAAATGGTTGAACCGTAGATTCCCCAATCTCTTTAATAAGATCATCACAAGGAGCAATTCCTAATCCATTATATTCTGGAATAATCTTCTTAAACTTAAAATCATCATGAATTTTCTTAATCAAAGCAACTTGTTCAGGAAAAGGAGTTTTAGTTAGTTCAATTATGTTCTCTACTTTCAATTCATCTTCATTTTTACTTAGAATTGTAATCACACTAGAATCACTTATTCTGCCCCAATCAATGCCACAATAATATTCTTTATCTGGTTCAGGAGATTGTCTAAGTGAATAATCTTGAGTACACTTTTGAATAGATGATAATTTAAAGAATGAATTAAGAGATTCTTGAAAATTGGCATTTATTTCCATATCATACTCCAAAGAATCCATAGTTTTCTTTTGAAGCTCAAAATACTCTTTTGGAATGTATTTATTTGCAGTGCTTGGTAAATGAACTTTAGAAAACATAGGATTATTGAAAGCTTCCCAAAATCTTCCAATACAACCACGAGGAGTTGAAAAGATATACAGATGTCCGTGTTTTATTGCAAGCATTGGTTCTATAGCAGAAAAAGCTTCATCGGGAACCTCATGAGCTTCATTAACAATTACATGCGTTACTTCTGTCTGTCCCCTAATCTGTCCAGAAGCAGGAAGGGACCAAAGTTCAGAATTATTCTTAAAGATACATTTCTCCATATTTGATTTAGATACAGAATCAAAGAGCTCTTCCCTTTGTCCTATGAAAGATAAAATACGATTATACAACAAGTCTGAGGCTCTCTGAGATGCACTTACAAGCAAAATTTTGGAGTTTGAGTTAATTATTACCTGCCACACAACAAAGCAAGATAAAAGGAAATCTTTCCCTATTTGTCTGCCCATTACTCCAACAAATCTCTTAGTTTTCAACATCTTCTCAATACAAAGTAACTGATAATCTTGTAATTCAACGTTCAAAACATCTCTACAAAATTTATCACAACATTCAACCGTATTATTTTTCCATTTATGGAGTTGTTCATCAGTGAATTTAGCTAAAGGTTCTGTTATTCTTATTTCTTCACCTTTCAAAATTCTTATTCTAGTTGCAATATCTTGTTCTCTTTTAGATTGAAGTTTTGATTTCCCACTCCTGTTTTCAACTAAAACTTTTAGATTATTCCTACTCATAATCATCCTAAGGTTCTCTTCAGTTATGCCAAATTTTGTAGAAATATAATTAACAGATTTACCTTCTTTTAGCATCTGTTCTATTGTCTTTATCTCCTTTTTAGTCCATTTCTTAGCCATTGTTATACTTTGTTATGGTTTTCATGTTATAATCAAAAAAGTGGCTTATTCCCTCTTTATCAACCTTTAAAACACAAATATTTATTAGAAATAATCACTTATAATCTTATTAGAAACAAAACATATATCCTCGAGAACTCATATGTATAATGTCCCCCCTAAAAAGGGTATGCTCCCGCCGGGATTTGAACCCGGGTCACGAGGTCGAGAACCACGTATGATTGACCGGACTACACTACAGGAGCATAACTTAGAGACCAATTAAATTATTTATAAAATTAACTAAATAGTCATGTCAGGATTCAAACCTGGGTATTAAGGACCAGAACCTCAAATGCTTGACAATTACACTACAGGACTATCTTAAAAAACAAATAATTTTTAATTTATTTAACTTCCTAAATGTTTTTATAATTAATACGGCTACCAATTATATGAAAAAAATAGTATTTGCATCAGATTTACATGGTGATGTATATAAGTATGTCAAATTAAGAGATTTTGCATTATCAAATAATATTGATTCCATAATTTTTGGGGGAGATTTAGCACCAAATGAAAGATATAGTTATATTCAAACACAAAGAAATTTTTTAGAAAAAGATTTACCTGAAATTTTTTCTCCAATAGAAAATAAAATACCTATATATGCAATTCTAGGAAATGATGACTGTAAAACTAACTTAACTTTTTTTGAAAGAACACCTATAAATCAAATACATGGAAACAGAATGAAATTATCAAATGATTTTGATATAGTTGGATACTCAAATGTTCCAGTAACTCCATTTGGAATAAAAGATTGGGAAAAATATGATTTAACTAGGATCAAAGAAGAATTTTGGGAAGAATATGAAAAAAGAATTAGAGAAAATTATAATGTTAAAGGTGTAAAAAGTAAACAAAAAGGATTTAGACAACATAATTTAAAAAAATATAATGACCATACTATTCAAAAAGAATTAAAAAAAGAAATTTTTACAAAAGATCCAGAAAAAACAATATATGTTATGCATTCTCCTCCGAACAATACAAATTTAGATGTACTATTAAATAAAAATCATGTAGGAAGTTTTGCAATTAGAGAATTTATTGAAGATCATAAACCGTATCTAACTCTACATGGGCATATCCATGAAACTGTAGATATTACAGGAAAATATAAAGAAAAAATAGGGAAAACTATTTCTATGGCTGCAGGAAATAATACTCATTCCAATAGCTTACCTATTTTATTATTAGATTTATATAACCTTGAAAAAACAGAAAGAATAATCTTGTAAGACCACAAAATATAAAAATAAAAAGAATAAATTAAAAATATGAATTTTATAAAAAAAATATTTGAAGGGAAAATAGATGAAAAAGTACACGCACAATTTACTAGATTTGCAACAGGAAAGTTTGAGAATAGGGCACTTTTAGATATTCAAGTTCAAGCTAAAAAAGTAAAAATAAAAACTTCTCCTGAATTTACAAATGAATTAGTTATATTTTTAGCAAATTCCATAGAGGGTAAAGTTCAAGTTAAAGGAATTATTTTTTCAACAAATGATTTATCTAAAGAATCAAATATTGAATTTAAAAATATAAAAAATGCAATGGGTGTAAAAAAACATATTGTTAATCAAGAATTATCTAAAGAACAAATTTTAGAATTATATGACAAATTTCCTTATGCGTCACTTAGTTTATCATTTGAAACAGAGTATGGTAAATTAAAGGTTAAAGAAAAAGCACCTAAGGCGGGAAAAGCAGGGAAAAAAGATGCTCTGCCTAAGGCAGATTATTGCACATTTATGACTAAAGATAAATCTATAATTGAAGATTTTGCATTCGATATAAAAGAACCTTTCAAAAAAGCAAAAATTATTCACACTTATGAGATTTCAGATATAGAAATTCCTCAAGATTGTGGAAATAATTTTGCAAAAGCTAGATTAATGGCAATAAGAAAAGGAAAAATAATCAGAAAATTAAATATCGACGGAAAAGAAGTAATTAGAGAAAAAGAGTTTAAAGCATAACTTTTATAAATCCATTAAATAATATTTCATTAAAGAGAATGGATAAATATAAAAAATATATTCTGATTAGTTCTATTACTTTTTTATTAATTTTATTAATCGGTATAATTTTAATTACTTTATTTAATGTAGGAATTACTGAAAAATTCAAACTTGCATCGAATGAAGCAAAAACTACATGTGAATTAAATGAAGAATTTTTAGATAAAGAAGCATGTTATGATAGAGAATTAAATATTTTAGCAAATAATGAACAAGACATTTCTTATTGTGATTTAATTAAAACTGAAATAATAAAAAAAGAATGTAAATTACAAATTATTAATAGAAAAGTTAGAGTAAATGAAAATGTTTCTTTTTGTGATGAATTAGATGATTCTCAAACATGTAAAGATAATTATTATATTGATAAATCCTGGGAAGAAGATAATATAGATATTTTAGAAAATGTTCAAGATGAAGATAGACGTGAACAAGCAGAAGATTCCATGAATTTTGATGAAGCAATGAATTCCGGTGATTGTTCAATACTAGAAACGCCAGAAGCAATAGAGCATTGTGAAATGGAGAGTTCATAATGAAAAAATTAATTTTTTTAATATTAATTTTAGTTTTATTTTCTACTTCAGTTTATGCAGAAAATACTTATTTTAGATATGCGGATAAGTCTGAAACAGATTTTGGTTTAACCTCCCTCAATGGTGCTGCAGGATTCACAGATGTAAATAATATTCTCGGAAGGGGAGCAAATCGTGAATACTTAATATTTGCAGGAGTGGGAGTGGCAAAATTATATGAAGTAACAACACAAGGAGATCCAAATTGTCATTACTTATCTAATACTCCTTGTACAGATGGTTCGGATTTTAGCCCAAGAACATTTACTTATGTAATGCAATGGGTAGATTCTTATTTTGCGGGAAGTAAGGCTTCTTTTCATATTTCTGATGGGAATGATGGATTATCTGCAGGAATATACTATGGGCCAAAAAATACTGGAGATATATATTATTGGGATTTTGATGGAGATTATAATAAATCACTACATATTTCAACAAGTGGAGCTCAAGATAATTTAGCATATGATAAACTAAATCAAAAGTGGTGGGCAGGTAATGATCAGTCTAGTTCAAGAAATTTATATATTTATGAATCGGGAGGGTGGTCTTATCAAGGATCTTCCCCTACTAGCGATTCAAATCCATCTAATCATCAAGATGGATTAGCCATTTTTGGAGATACCTTAATAGTTGCTGAAATGACATCAGATATATTATTTATATACAAATTAGATGATAACGGCCATATTATTGAAGGTTCACAAGATGCATTAATTGATTGTCCTACTTGTATATGTACTGGAAATTGTATACTTCCAGAAAAGATGTATGCCTATCAAACTACTTCTTATTATGTAGAAAATATGGGTACTGGCCCAAATGAGCATCTTTGGGTAACTTCTAATTCTAGAATTTACGAACTTGGAGGAGGAGAATTACAAATTCAAATGGAAGATGAAATATGTAATAATATTGATGATGATTTTGATGGATCCATTGATGAAGGGTGTGATGATGATTTAGATCAATTTGCAGATTTTCAAATGAATTGTGAAGGAAATTTTATTGATGGTAACGGATCAATACAACAATGTTCAACAAATGGGAATCCCAATTTTGCAGATTGTGATGATATGCGAAATACAGTGTATCCTCAAATTAATGAACAATTACTTTATTGTAATGATAGTTTAGATAATGATTGTGATGGA
>CAYUWX010000004.1:0-11017 GCA_964448715.1 Candidatus Woesearchaeota archaeon | reverse complement strand
TATCAGGGCCACAAGATAATTATACTACTATTTATGGGAATTGTACTTGTGATGATCCAAATGGATGTCCTGGAGGAATAGGGATAATAAATGTTACTTATTATGAGAATGGAATTAATATATCAACATTAGAACAAGAATGTTTTTTATCGGAAGAACAAGTACCATTTATGGGAATGATTTCAATATTAATCTTTTTACTAATAATTTCTCTTTATTACAGGAAGAAACCACAATCTTTATAAACAGATTTTATTCTTCAATTTATCCCCTACTGTAAACGATCAGACCGTTAATTCTAGATAGTAAGACGTACAAAACCTTTATATATAGGTTAAGTTCAACGAAAATACAAAATGGGAAAAAAACATCAACCAAGATCAGGAAGCTTACAGTTTTGGCCTAGAGTTAGAACTAAAAGAATTTATGCTAGTGTTAAAGCTTGGATAAAAAAAGACAAACCATTGGCTTTTGCAGGATATAAAGTTGGCATGACTCATATTCAAGAAAACAATCCAAATTCTAAATTTGCAAAAATTCTTTCAACACCTGTAACAATTATTGAATGCCCACCATTGAAACCACTTTCTTTACGTTTCTATAAAAAAACACCTTATGGTTCAAAAGTTATTTCTGAAATTTTTTCAAAAAATCTTGATAAAGAATTATCAAGAAAAATTACATTACCTAAAAAAGAAAAGGAACAAAAAATTCCTGAAAATTATGATTACTTAAAATTATCAGTTTATACTCAACCTAAATTAGTAGGTATTGAAAGAAAGAAACCTGAAATATTTGAAATGGCTGTATCTAATAATTTAGATGAAGCTAAAAAATTATTAGAAACAGAATTAAAACTTTCAGAATTATTCAAAGCTGGACAACATGTAGATATTCATTCAGTTACAAAAGGAAAAGGTTTCCAAGGTCCAGTAAAAAGATTTGGAATCTCATTAAAATCACACAAATCCGAAAAGAAAAGAAGATCTGCAGGTAACTTAGGCCCATTCACACCTAGAAAAGTTAACTGGAGAGTTCCTCAACATGGGCAATTAGGATTTTTCAAAAGAACAGAATATAACAAACTAATCTATTTAATCGACAATAATTTAGAAAAAATAAATCAAAAAGGAGGATTTAAAGGATATGGATTAGTAAAAAATGATTATATTCTAATTAAAGGTTCAGTAGGTGGACCAAAGAAAAGATTAATTATATTTACTGAAAATATTAGGGGCAAAAAAGATAAGGCAGCTCCAGAAATTACTTACATAAGCAAAGAATCTAAACAATGAAATCAACAACATATACAAATAAAGGAACAAAAGGAAAAGAAATAAATTTACCTAAACATTTTTCCGAAGAAATAAGGCCCGATTTAATAAAAAGGGCAGTTTTAGCTATTCAATCTAATAAAAGGCAACCATATGGTTCTGATCCTAGAGCAGGTTTTGAATATTCTGCAAAAATATCTAGAAGAAGAAGAGATTATAGAGGAGGATTTGGGAAAGGTATATCCAGAGTTCCTAGAAAAGTTATGGTTAGAAGAGGATCACAATTTATTTGGGTAGGGGCAGTAGTTTCAGGATCTGTCGGGGGAAGAAGACCACATCCACCAAAGGCAATTAAGAAATGGTCTCAAAAAATAAATAAAACTGAAAGAAGAAAAGCAATCAGATCTGCAATTGCAGCAACTATTGATAAGGAATTAGTTAATAAAAGAGGACATAAGACAGATAATGTTCAATTTGTAATAGAAAAATTAGAAGATATTAAAAAAACCAAAGATGTTTTATCATTATTAAAAAAATTAGGTTTAGAAAAAGAATTAGAAAGAACAAATAAAAAAAGAATAAGGGCAGGAAAAGGAAAAACTAGGGGAAGAAAATATAAAACTTCAAAAGGCCCATTAATAGTTATTGAAAAAAATTCACCAATAATAAAAGCAGCTTCAAACATACTAGGTGTAGAAATTTGCACAGTAGATTCACTAAATACTGAACTTTTAGCACCTGGAACAGAACCAGGAAGATTAACAATTTGGAGTAAAGCTGCAATAGAAAAATTAAACAAAGAAAATTTATATTACAAGAAAAATGGATCAATTCAGAATATTAAAACACCCACTAGCAACTGAAAAATCAGTTAGACTAATGGAATCAGAGAATAAGTTAGTGTTTATAGTAGATAGAAAATCCACAAAAGCTCAAATAAAAGAAGCAATAGAAAAAACATTCAAAGTTAAAGTATTAAAAGTTAATACAATGATAAGTCACAAAGGAATGAAAAAAGCATATATTCTGCTTTCAATGGATAATCCTGCAATTGATGTGGCAACACAATTAGGGTTAATGTAAAATGGGAAAAAGAATTATTTCACAAAGAAGAGGAAGAGGAACTTCCACATATAAATCTCCTAGTCATAGATTCTTTGCAAAAATTTCCCATAGGACATACGACGAAATAGAAAAAACAGGAATTGTGGAAGGAATAGTTAAAGATTTATTAAATTGTCCAGGACATACAGCACCATTGGCAGCAATAGAATACACTAACGGAGATAAAATTTTAATGTTTGCTTCAAGAGGAATGCATACAGGACAAAAAATAAATTCAGGAGCAAAAGCAAAAGCGGAATTAGGAAATACATTACCTTTGAAAAGTGTTCCAAATGGAACAACAGTTAATAATATTGAATCTAAGTTAGGCGATGGAGGAAAATTCGCAAGAGCAGCAGGTTCTTTTGGAAGAGTTATAGCAAAAACTGACAAAACAATTACTATTCAATTTTCATCAAAAAAACAAAAAAAATTCCATCCAAACTGTAGGGCTGTAATTGGTACAGTTGCAGGTGCTGGAAGAAAAGAAAAACCAATATTAAAAGCAGGAAAGATGTCTAAAATTAAGAAAGCAAAAGGAAGATTATATCCGGTTACATCGGGTGTTGCAATGAATGCAGTAGATCATCCATTTGGTTCAGGTAGAGGAAGACATATGGGTAAACCTAGGACTGTTTCAAAACATGCACCGCCTGGAAGAAAAGTTGGTTCAATTGCATCAAGGAGAACAGGTAAGAAATAAAAATGGCAAAGAAAGAATTTACATATCGTGGAAAAAATTTAAAGGAATTAAAAGAAATGTCTATTACAGAGTTTGCTAAACTAGTTCCTGCAAGACAAAGAAGAACCCTATCAAGACAACCAACCGAAGCACAAAAATCATTAATGGAAAAAATAGATAAGGCCTTAGCAGGAAAATATAAAAAACAAATTAAAACTCATGCTAGAAATACAAT
Source organism: Candidatus Woesearchaeota archaeon (assembly GCA_964448715.1). Taxonomy (GTDB): domain Archaea; phylum Nanobdellota; class Nanobdellia; order SCGC-AAA011-G17; family PNOQ01; genus JABIBT01. The sequence goes on along the minus strand of CAYUWX010000004.1, from coordinate 7,722 downwards.
AATCTTACCAAAAATGGTGGGTTTAACAATATTCATTCATACAGGGAAAGAATTCAAACAAATTATAATTACTGAAGAAATGGTTGGTCATGTTTTAGGAGAATTTGCCTTAACAAGACAATCACTTAAACATAGTGCACCAGGTGTAGGTGCTACAAAATCATCTGCACATCAATCTGTTAAATAAAAATGACTGAAGTAAAACAAGAGACAAAAAAGAAAGAAGTAAAACCTTCTATAGCGAAGGAAGAAAAAGTTTCTTTAAAGAAAGAAGTAAAAACTCCTGTAGAAGAGAAGGGAGCACATTTTGCTAATGCGAAATCTCTTAATTTACCAATTTCAACAAAACAATCTTATGAAATTGCAAATTTTTTAAGATATAAAAATTTACAAAAAGCAAAAAAAATATTAGAAGAAGTAATAAAGAAAAAAATAGCAGTGCCATATAAAAGATATAATAGGGATACTGGCCACAAAAAAGGAAAAATTGCAGCAGGAAGATATCCTGAAAAAGCATCAAAATCTTTTCTAATGTTATTAAATTCAGTTGAAGCAAATGCAGACGACAAAGGATTAGATAATGAAAGATTAATAATTTCAGAATTAAGATCTACTATGGGTACACAACAATGGCATGCTGGAAGATTAAGAAGAAGAAGAATGAAAAGAACACACCTATACATAAAAGTTGAGGAGTCAGAAAAATGATTGAAAAAAACATAATAAAGAAAAAATTAAAAGAATTCGAAATTATGGAATATATTGAAAATGAAGTAGATAAACCAGGATATGCATTTACTGAAATTCAAAGAACTCCCTTAGGTGAAAAAATAATAATTCATACTTCAAAACCAGGATTAATTGTTGGAAGAAAAGGAGAAAGTATAAGGGCACTAACTAAAGTTTTGAAAGATAAATTTAATTTTGAAAATCCTCAAATTGAAATTTCTGAAGTAGAAAATCCCAATTTAAATGCACATTCAATTGCAAAATATATAACTCATACATTCGAAAGATTTGGACCATCAAGATTTAAATTTTTAGGATACAAATTATTAGAAGATATTAAAAAAGCAGGAGGAAAAGGTGCAGAGATAGTAATTAGTGGAAGAGGTATACCTTCTGTAAGGGCAAAAACATGGAGATTCACTATGGGCCACTTAAAAAAATCTGGAGATATTTCAGAAAACCATATGAAAAGAGGATTTGCAACTGCAAATTTAAAATCCGGAACAGTTGGTGTAAAAGTAAGCATATTAACTCCAGATATAATTTTACCAGATCATATTGAAATTTATGAAGATTCAAAAGTGGAAGAAGTAACTGAAGAACTTCCTCCTGAAAAAGTAATAAAAAAAGTTGAAAAAGAACAATCAAAAGAATCAAAAAAAGAAAAAAAAGAAGCAGAAGAAAAAGTAGTTAAAGAAAAACCCAAGGAAGTTAAAGAAAAACCTAAGGAAGAAGAAAAAGTTCCAACTGCTGCTGAATTAAAAAAGAAGAAAGATGGCAATAATAAGAAAGAATGAATTAGTTCAAATGGATGAGAAAACTTTGAATGAAAAGTTAACAGAATTAAAGATGGAACTAATCAAAATTAATGCTCAAATATCAATGGGCACTTTACCTGAAAATCCTGGAAGAATAAAAGAAATAAGAAAAACAATTGCCCGGATTAAAACATTTAAAAACATGAAGGAGGGTGGAAAATAAGCATGAGTGGAGTATGCCCAAAATGTGGCCTACCAGAAGAACTTTGTATATGTGAAACAATAGCAAAAGAATCGCAAAAAATTCAAGTTAGACTAGTAACCCGAAGATATGGGAAAAAAGCAACTTTGATAAAAGGTTTCAGCAGCGACATCAATATAAAAGATGTTGCAAAAAAGTTGAAAAATAAATTTGCATGTGGTGGAACAAACACCAAAGATTCAGTTGAATTGCAAGGAAATCACGTAAAACATATCAAAGAAGAATTGGTAAAAATTGGATTCAAACCAGAATCGATAGAGGCATAAAAGATGCAAGAAAGTTTCAAAGGCGAGCTAATAGGTTCAGATATAGAGATAATAGGCTCAAAAAATAAGACCTTGATGGGTATCAAGGGAAAAATAATAGATGAAACAAAAAACACCCTAACAATAAAAAACATAACAATAAAAAAGGTTTTAAAATCACACATAACATTCAAAATCAACGGAAAAACAATCGAAGGAAAAAATATAAAAAAAAGACCCGAAGATCGAATAAAAAAATGAAAAAACAAAAAAAATCAATAGGAATTGAAGTAGATTTTCCTAAAGAGAAATGTGAAGATAAAAATTGCCCATTTCATGGGGAATTAAAAATTAGGGGAAGAATTTTCGAAGGAGAAGTTGTTTCTAAAAATACACATAAATCAGTTATTTTAAAATGGGAAAGATTAAGGCCTATTCCAAAATATGAAAGATTTGAAAAAAGATTTTCAAAAATATCTGCACATAATCCGGATTGTATTGATGCTCAAGTTGGTGATATAGTAAAAGTAATGGAAACAAAACCAATCTCAAAAACAAAACATTTTGTGGTTGTAAAATCAAATAAAAAATGAAAGCAATATCAGCAAAAGTAACTAGAACTCTTGTAAGGGGATCCGTAGTGGATGTTTGCGATAATTCGGGGGCTAAAAGGGCATATATAATATCTGTAAAAAGATCTAAAACAAGAAAAGGAAGATATCCTACTGCAGGAGTTGGAGATTTAGTTAATGTTTCCATAGTTAAAGGTACACCTGCAGTAAGAAAACAAGTATTTCCTGCAGTATTAGTAAGGCAAAGAAAAGATTATAGAAGGCCCGATGGAACCAGAGTTAAATTTGAAGATAATGCATTAGTTATCTGTAAAGATGAAAAAGGTAATCCTAAAGGAACAATAATCAAAGGACCGATAGCAAAAGAAGTAGCAGAAAGATGGATTGCAATCGGTAAATTAGCAAAAAGTATGGCATAAAAAAATGAAATCAATATTTTCAATATCGTGGAAAAGAAGTAAACAACCGAGGAAACAACGTAAATATAGATTTAACGCTCCTCTTCATATTAAAAGGAAATTTCTTTCAGTACACTTATCAAAAGAATTAAGAGAAAAATACAAAAAAAGAAATATGGTTGTAGTTGTTGGAGATACAGTTAAAGTAATGAGAGGGCAATACAAAAAAAGAATAGGAAAAGTATCCAAAGTAAATTATCAAAATACTAAAGTTTACATAGAAGGAGTAGATTTCATAAAAAAAGATGGAAATAAAGTCCAATATCCAATTAATCCATCAAATTTAATAATCACAAGTTTAAAATTAGATGATAAAAAAAGAATAAAATTACCGGAGAAAAAATAATATGGCAAAACGTCACTTAAAAAGATTAAATGCACCAAAATCATGGCCCATAGAAAGAAAATCTACTAAATGGATTACTAGGCCTAGATCTGGAGGACAAAAATTAATCAGAACAATGTCTATTAATACTATAATGAAGGAATTATTAGGCATAGTTAATACTTCAAAAGAAGTAAAACTTAGTTTAAATAAGGGATTAATTAAAGTTGATGGAATTGTTAGAAAAGATCCACTTTTTCCAGTTTCAGTAATGGATGTTATTACAATAAAAGATGATAATTATAGATTATTAGTAAATTTAAAAGGAAAATTATTCCTTAATAAAATTAAAAAAGATGATGCAAAATTAAAACCAAAACAAATAATTGGGAAAAAAGTTTTGAAAGGAAAAAAATTACAATTAAATTTTATTGATGGAACAAATCTAATTCACAAAGATTCAAAATTAAAAGTATTAGATACAGTATTATTTTCAGAAGGAAAAGAAAAAGAATCACTAAAATTTGAAAAAGGAATGTTAGTATATTTATTTGAAGGAAATAAAATAGGTAGATTAGGGATATTAAAAGAAATACTATCAAAAAATGGAGTTCAACCTACAAAAATCAAAGTACAAATAGATAAAAAAGACAATATTACCTTGAAAAAATATGCAATAGTTATAGGAAAAACAAAACCACTAATAGATATGCCAAATGAATAAAATGAGGGAAATAAGGATAGAGAAATTAACACTTAATGTAGGTATAGGGGAAGCTGGAGATAGATTGGAAAAAGCTAAACTATTATTAGAAAAATTAACTGGTGCAAAGGCAGTATTAACAAAATCTGAAAAAAGAATCCCAACTTGGAGTGTAAGGCCAGGATTAACTATAGGTACAAAAGTAACACTTAGAGGAAAGAAAGCAGAAGAATTACTAAAAAGATTATTAGTTGCAAAAGATAATATATTAAGTGAAAAAAACTTTGATAATCAAGGAAATTTTGCATTTGGAGTACCTGAATATATTGAAATTCCAGGAATTGAATATATTCCAGAAGTAGGAATTATTGGATTAGAAGTAGCAATAACTATGGAAAGGGCAGGATTCAGAATTAAAAAAAGAAAATATCAAAGAAAAAAAATCCCCACAAGACACAGAATAACTCAAAAAGAAGTAATAAATTTTGCAAAACAAAAATATGATATTCAAATTAAAGAAGAGGAGGAAGAAAAATGACTACAAGCCATTACTCAAAAGCATTTACACAATTAGATAATAAACCTATAAAGAAATCTAAATTCATAAAACATAATCAACCAAAAACCAGATCTTGCGGAAAGGCATTAAAAAAATGTAAAAGATGTGGAAGAAATGGTGCACATATTCAAAAGTATGGTATAGGATTATGTAGACAATGCTTTAGAGAATCGGCAAAAAAATTAGGGTTTAAAAAATATATTTGAGGTTAAAAAAATGTCACTAAACGATCCATTAGCAAATGCACTTTCGCACATAAAAAATTGTGAGAACGTAGCAAAAAAAGAATGTAAAATACAAAATTCATCAAAATTAATAAAAGATGTTTTTAATATTTTGAAAAAGAAAGGATATATTGCTAAATATACTGAAGTAAAAACACCTAAAGGAAATTATTTAGATTTAGAACTTAAAGGTGCAATAAATAATTGTGGTGCAATAAAACCTAGATTTTCAGTAACATTAGACACATATGAAAAATTTGAAAAAAGATATTTACCTGCAAAAGGTTTTGGATTAATGATAATTTCAACAAATCAAGGAATTATGACTCAAACGGAAGCAATTGAAAAAAAGTTAGGAGGAAGATTAATCGCTTATTGTTATTAAAATGGTTAAACTAGATATTAAGGACAAATTAGAAATTCCAGAAGGAGTAAATGTTATCATAGAGGCTCCATTAGTAAAAGTTTCTGGTCCAGAAGGAAATCTAGAAAGAAGAATGAATCATCCTATGATTAAAATTTCACAAAAAGAGAAGTATGTAGAATTTACTTTAAAAAAAGGAACCAAAAGAGAAAAAATGATGTTAAAGACTTTCAAAGCACATCTTAAAAATATGTTAAATGGTGTAAATGAAAAATATATTTACAAATTAAAAGTTTGTTCAAGTCACTTTCCAATGACTGTTATAAAAGAAGGAGATAAAGTTATTGTTAAAAATTTTTTAGGTGAGAAAATTCCTAGAGAAGGAAGAATAATGGAAAATACTGATGTAGAAGTTAAAGGACAAGATATCATAGTTACAAGTAATAATAAAGAACTTGCAGGTCAAACTGCTGCAAATATAGAAAGTTCAACAAGATTAACAAATAAAGATAGAAGAAGATTTCAAGATGGGATATTTATAATTGAAAAAGCCGGAGTAGAATTATGAAAAAATTATTAGAAAAAAGGAATGAAAGTAAATCTAAGAAACCAACTTTCTTAAGACAAGATTCAAATAAATATTCCTTTAATAATAAATGGAGAAAACCTAGAGGGCTACATAATAAAAGAAGGTTACATAGAAAGGGGCATCAAAAAAATCCATCAATAGGGTATGGATCTCCAAAAGAAGTAAAATATCTTAACAAAGAAGGATTAAATAGAATTAATATAAATAATATTCAAGACTTAGAAAAAGTAAACAAAGAAACAGATATAGCAATTATATCTAAAAAATTAGGTATGAAGAAAAAACTAATAATTTTAGAAAAAATACTAGAATTAAATATTAAAGTAGAAAATATTAAAGATATTAAAAAATATATAGAAGAACAAAAAGCACTTTTTGAAGAAAAAAAGAAAGATAAACAAAAGAAAATTGCTGAAAAAGCAAAATCCAAAAAAGAAGCAGAAAAGAAAGCTAAAGAAAAAGAAAAGAAAGAAGATTCAGAAGAAGATAAACAAAAAGAAATCAAAGAAGAAGTGTTAGGTTCAAAACAAAAAGTAAAAGAAAAAAAGGTAATTGATGTTAAAAAAGATACAACTGCTGCTAAAACAGGACACCAAGCTTCAAGTGTACCGGGAACTAAACAATGAAACTAAAAAATCAAAAAAGGATTTCCTCGCAACTATTGAAAGTTGGAAAAACTAGTGTTAAATTTGATCCCGAAAGATTGGCAGATATAAAAGAAGCAATAACTAAAGAAGATATTAGAGGTTTAATAAAAGATAAGGCAATAACAAAAAGACCCACAAGTTCACAATCAAAAGGAAGATTAAGAAAAAGATTATTACAAAAAAGAAAAGGAAGACAAAAAGGACCTGCCTCAAAAAAAGGAAAAAAAACTGCAAGATTATCTTCAAAAGATATTTGGATGATTAAAATAAGGCTCCAAAGAAAATTTATAAAAGAATTAAGAGAAAAAAAGAATATAACTGAAAGAACATACAGAGAAATGTATAGAAAAACAAAAGGAAACTTTTTCAGAAGTAAAAATCACATAAAATTATACTTAACTGAAAATAAATTATTTGAAAATGTCAAAAAGTAAAACATATACCGTACAATTCAAGAGGAAAAGGAATCAGAAAACAAATTATAAGAAGAGATTAAAATATCTTAAATCTGAAAAAACAAGAATAGTTGTTAGATCCTCAACAAATAATATTTTAATACAGGCAATCAACTTTAATGAAAGCGGAGATAAAATATTAGCCTCAGGTAGTGCAAAAGATCTTAAAAAATTAGGATGGAATTATCATTCAGGAAATCTTCCTTCAGCTTATTTAACAGGTTTATATTTTGGAATAAAAAATAAGGAGATTATCAAAGAAGGAATTATAGATTTAGGATTAAAATCGATAACTAGAGGGGATAGAATATCTGCAACAATAAAAGGATTAGTTGATTCAAAATTAAGTATTCCTCATTCAGATAAATTATTGCCTACAGAAGAAAAAATAAATGGTACTACTATTGCAAATTATGCAAAATCTCTTTCCGAAAATAAAGAAGATTATAATAAACAATTTTCAAAATATTTAAAAAACAACTTAAATCCAGAAAATATAACTAAGGACTTTGAAAAAATAAAAGAATTAATAATAAAAAATGAAAAGAATATCAAAAAAACCTAAAATGGATAAAGCTGCAATGGATGCAGCAAGAAGAGAATCACTTTTAGAAAAGTGGATACCCAAAACTGAAATAGGTAAAAAGGTAAAGGCAGGAGAAATAAAAGATATCAATCAAATTTTAAATTCAGGTCAAAAAATATTAGAAGCTGAAATAATAGACACTTTAATTCCAAATTTAGAATATGATTTAATAGCAATAGGTCAATCTAAGGGTAAATTTGGTGGTGGAAAAAGAAGTATTTGGAAACAAACTCAAAAGAAAACAAA
>CAYUWX010000003.1:0-33542 GCA_964448715.1 Candidatus Woesearchaeota archaeon | reverse complement strand
GTAAAAAAAATAAATTTTATCCTGCAATGCCTTATTTATCTGCAGGATGTTTTATTGGTTATTTTTTAAGTTTATTATTTTAAATTTTACTAAAATAACTTTTTGTTGATTTTCCCGGTTTATTTGAATGTTTACATGTCTCACAAAGATCACTATATTTTGGTAATCTTATTCTTCTTTGAACGCCATTTATATCTTTATAAAATTTAGGTCGATTTTTCATTAAATCTAATATTTCATTACCTCTTTTTTTCATATCTTTACCCGGAGAATATTCACAGGGTTGCTCAGTATAAGGACATTTTACATATATGTCTACCTCGCATATAGGAACATCATTTATTTTTGAATTTTCTTTTTTAACTAAATTTTCTAGATCCGATTTTTTATTGGGATCCATCCCTTTATTAAATATATTTGCCATTTTATGTCTCCTATAATTGATGAAATTCTAAGATGGGTTGTTTTTCTAAATCTGTATCTATTGTAGCAAAATGTCCATCAAATAATGCTCCGTGTGTTATTGTGTGTTGTCTGTTGGGGAATAAACGAAATGAATTTGAATCTTCTTTTCCATAACTAACTATTCCTTTTTTTTGACCATTATATGTGTAATCTTGAATATGATCGTGACCTCTAATCATTACATTTAATGCTTTTCTACCCATATTATTAAAATTACTTCTCTGGTAGATAGAGTTAATATATTTGTCTTTTTTATCGTGATACATTATAATTCTAGACCATAAATCTTTTTCACGTTGATTTTTTACTCCTCTGGGGCCATAATCTAAATTTCCTTCCAATCCGCCATGAATTACAATTGTTCTATAATCTGAATTATTTCCTAAATTTATAACTTTTCTATAGTTATTCTTTCTAATATCCAGATTATTGATTAATTTGTCTAAATAATTGAAAGATACTTGGTCTTCCTTTAATTCTTCATGAAGAATATTATGATCTTTTCCTTGTTTGTATATTGTTCCGGAAAATAGAGGTAAATTATTTAATATTGAATGGTCATGATTTCCTGGAACCGTTATAACTTGTTTTCCTTGATTAAGATAATCTTGTTCTAATTTCATGTAATTTCTTATAGATCTAACTTGATCGAAATCCCCCGTACAAATTAATGTATCTGGGTTTTCAAATCTAAGTGAATGTTCTAATTCTTTTAATTCATTTCCATGAATGTCTCCAAATATTGCATATTTCATTTTATTTATTTAACTCCTGATAAACTTTAATTATCTTTTCTATTGAATTTAATCCATTGCTGGACATTATATCTTGCATATTATATTTATTACCATTTAAATCTTCAACTATCATTATTCTAAATCCTCTGAAATCATCTGTTTTTAAAAATAAGGCATAGGAGTCTTTTATATTTTTTGGTAACATTTTTAAATAATTCTTTTCATCAAAAAAATCAATTTTATAATCAAAAAAATTCTTTTTATCTGCCAAATAATTCTTTTCAGAAATATTATACTTGCTTTCCGGTTTCCCACCCCTATCTTTTATAATATCTTTTTCAGACCAGTGAGATAAACTCTTTTTATTAAAAAAATCCATATCATATTCAAAAATATTAGTTCTGTTCTTTAAATAATTTTCAGATGAAATATTAAATTTACTTTCTTTTTTTGGTTTTTCCCCATTATCTTTTATAATATCTTTTTCAGACCAGTGAGATAAAGGATGTCTTAAATTTCTTTTAAAATCAGATTCTTGATATAAAATATCATAAAGTTCTTTATTGTTTTTTTCTAATAATTTTTTAAATTTTTTCCCCTTAAGTGTTTTTCTTCCATCTTTGTGTTTTTTAAATAACTTTTCTTCTGGAAATTGTGTAAGTGCTAGAACTTCTAAGGTATTTGCAACTAAACTCCAAAATCCTCCAAAATAACTTCTTGCATAATTTTTTAATCTATTAAAATCTCTTTCAATTTCTGCATTGGAATCATAATTATTTTGTTTATATTTTTCATATAATTTATCAAAATCAAATTTAGCTGCACCTATTGAACCTATACAATTTATTGAATCGCTAGATTTTTTTAAAATATCCCACTTAGATGGTAAAACATTTAATCTATAATTATGTGTTTGAAAATTTTCTATTAATTCTCTAGCCCCATTTAATTTATTTTCTAAACTCATTTTAAGTAATTTTATTTATTAATCCATATATTTTATTTGTAATATTTTTTAATAATCCTTTATTTTCATTACTTATTTCAGTATTTCCAATAATTTCTTCTAATGCTGTTTTTGGAATTGGCATTATTGAAATTATAATATCTTTATCTTGTTTTTCATATGAAAAAGGTAATTCAATTAGACTTGGGTTTGTAATTGTTGTATCACTATCCGTATAATCTAATTTTCCAAAATAAGGTCCTTGATGGGTTGTGATCCTTACATATTCTCCTAAAAGAGAATTGAATGTTGTACTATTTTCTTTATTTTTTTCATTATTAAATCCTATTGCCATTTTAATATAATACACCTATTAGTAAATATTTAATTTGATTAAATCTTATTCTTCCAGGATCTATTGAATTTGTATTATCTCCTTTTGTATAACAATACCATCCTTTTTCATCTTCTCCTATGAAAATAACTCTGTGAACTACTAGGTTATTTGTCCATTCTGGTTGATATGTGATTATATCTCCAACATGAATATCATTTTCAGTATTTGGAATTATTTCTATTCCAGTTGCACCCTTATCTAAAATTGGATCCATAGAATTTGTATCTGCATATCTTGCATAATTAGCATTTTCTATATCTAAAATTATTTTATTTTTATAAATATGGATTTGCGAATCTTTGATCCTATCCTGTGGCGAAATAAGTTCATTGGAGGTGAAAGTTACAGGATGTCTTAAATCAAAACTATATGCTAAATTAGCAAAAAGTGCTAGTAAAATTAATATTTGTAAAATAATTATTTTTTTCATTTTTCATAGAATTATTTTTTATTTTTCTATTTATAAACCTTTTGTTTTGTTATTTCTTTAAAGTAGTTACAAAAACTAATTAGAAACTTTTAAAAGTAAATTAAAGCTAAACTTTGTTATGCCGGGATCGCATAATCTGGTATTGCACTAGCCTGCTAAGCTAGGCCCTATGGGCATCTGGGTTCAAATCCCAGTCCCGGCGTTTTTATTACAATAATCTATTTAAATAATAAATAATTCAAAAACTTATGTTTAATTTAGCAATACTTACATTTTTAGGATTGATCTTAGGCGTTATTATAGCTAATTATACTAAAGATGAGGTTAATGAAGGAAAATCTTATTTTGTTTTAAGTTATAAATTATTAATTTTTACTCTTTTGATACTTAGTTTATTTTTTGCTTGGTATGCACAAATTTCTCATATGTTATTGGCTTTTTTAGCAGGTATAGTAGTTTATTTAGGAATTAGTCAAATATATTTTTATTTGGGAATACTTTTTGTTTTATCTTTTTGGGAGAAAAGTAATTATTTTTATATTGTCGCAGTTTTGATATTTTTAGTAGGAATTATTAGGGGTGCTTTAATCAATAACAAGTTCACTAAATTAAAGAATGTTCAAAAAAGGATAGTTGTTTCATTTGTTACATTTGCAATACCTTTCGTATTAATTTATTTTAAAACTTCAATTACAGGAGTAGAAAATGTTATTTTTGCTTTTGTTTCTGGTGCGATTTTTGCAGAATTTACAAAAAAAATAACTTTATAAAGGAATAATTTTTCTTTGTTTTTATGGCTTTATACATGATTGGATTAGGAATGCATGATGAAAAAGATATTACACTTAAAGGTTTAGAAGCTGTAAAAAGGTGTGATTCAGTTTATTTAGAAATTTATACTTCTTTAATTGATTCTTCATTAGAAGATTTAGAAGAATTATATGGAAAAAAAATTATTATTGCAAACCGAGATATAGTTGAAAAAGAAGATAATGAAATTTTAGAAAAAGCAAAAGATAAAGATGTTGCATTTTTAGTAAAGGGAGATATTTTTGGAGCTACAACCCATATGGATTTAGTTCTTAGGGCTCAAAAAATGGGAATAAAAGTTCATTATGCATTTAATGCTTCAGTATTGACAGTTGTAGGAGCTATAGGATTAGAATTATATAAATATGGGAAAACAACAAGCATTCCTTTTGGAAATAAGCATGTTCGTGCACCAATTGATGTTTTTGAGAAAAATTATGAAAATGGCATGCATACATTATTTTTATTAGATTTAGATCCACAAGAAAATAAATTTTTGAATATTGGTGAAGCTGCAAAATATTTAATTGGCCATAGTGTTTCTGAAGATACTTTAGCTATAGGATGTAGTCATTTGGGATCTCGTGCTGCAGAAATAAAAACTAGAACTTTGAAAGAATTGACTAAAGAAAAATTTGAATTTTATCCTCAAAGTTTGATTATACCTGCTAAGGACTTACATTTTATTGAAGAAGAAGCTATTAATAGATTTAAATAATGTTATTTCTTTTAAGTAGTTACAAATAGAAAGATTTATAAGTATCTTATTTTTAAAAATATTATAATTTTAATGGAGAATCAAAAAAATGGCAACAAAAAAATTTAAACAAGCATTGAAAATTTTAGTTGAAAAAGAAAAAATCAAAAAAAATTGTGAAAAATTAGAAAAGAAAATAAAAAATTCAGAATCTGAAATTTCTTTGAATTATGAACAATTTATGGATGAAAGACAAGGTTATATGGTAGACTTAATTGAAAAAAGTGGACCATATGGAATATCTGATTTAGAAAAATATAAATAATCTTTTTTCTTTTTATTTTTATGAAAATTATTGTTAAAGCAAATGCAAAAAATAATTCTATAAATTTTGATGAAGAATTAAATCTTTATCGTGTTTCTATAAAATCTAAACCAGAAAATGGAAAAGCTAATTTGGAAATTGAAAAATTTTTATCTAAATATTTTAAAAAAAGAACTAAAATTAAATCTGGTTTAAAATCAAAAAGAAAAACTATTGAGTTCCTTTAAATTTCATTATATTTTCAAACTTTTGCTCTAGAATCTCTTTGGAAATGGCATTTATTTTTACATTAAGAACATTTAGTGTTGTTGTTATATAAGTAATATTCCAAAATGGAACTTCTTTTTGTTGCAAAATTATAATCTTTTTATTAATTTCTTCATTTCCGTGTTTATCCATTACTTGATTTATTATTTCTTCTGCTTCTTGCTTTGAAACTTTAATATCATTTAATTTTAATTCTTTTATTTCTTTTTTTTCATAAATTTCTGATTCTTCTGTTTTAATTATTGAATCTTCTAAATAAAAAGTTATTAATTTATTATCATAATAAAAATTAAATTGCCAACCAGAATTATCTAAAAAAACACTTGATAAATATGATTCTGGATTATTTTGTTTAAATTCTTTATATTCTTCTGACTCTAATATATTAGAATATTCTTCTTGTAAATTCATTTTTTATCTTTAATCTCTTTTTGTAAATCTTTAATAAACTTATCTGTAGAAACATCAAAAGAAACTTTTCCATCTCTTGTTCTAATTGCTAATTTTTTAGATTTGATTTCTTTGTCTCCAATTGTTATCATATAATTAACTTTTTGATTTTGAGCATCTCTAACTTTTTTAGATATAGATTCATTTCTATTATCTATTTCTGTTCTTATGTTATTTTCTTTGAATTTTTCTTCTAATTCTTTTGCAAATTTATTTGATCTATCTGTAACTGTTAGTATTTTAACTTGAACAGGAGATAACCATAGTGGAAATTTTCCTGCATAGTGTTCTATTAAAATTCCTAAGAACCTTTCTAAACTTCCAAGAATTGCTCTATGAATCATAACTGGCCTATGTCTTTTTCCATCTTTGTTAGTATATTCTAGATCAAATTTATCTGGCATTGAAAAATCTACCTGAATTGTTCCACATTGCCAAGTTCTTCCTAATGAATCTTTAATATGAAAGTCTATTTTTGGACCATAAAATGCCCCGTCTCCTGAGTTTAATGTGTAATTTAACTTTAATTTTTTAAGTGCTTTTTTTAGAGATTCTTCTGCATTATCCCACATTTTTGTAGTTCCAATTGATTTTTCTGGCCTTGTAGATAACTCTAATTCATGAGTTAAACAAAATGTTTCATAAATTTCATGAGATAATTTTATTACATTAATTATTTCTTCTTCTAATTGTTTTTCAGTACAATAAATATGTGCATCGTCTTGTGTAAATGATCTTACCCTAAATAGCCCATTTAATACTCCGGATAATTCGTGCCTATGCACTAAACCTAATTCCCCCATCCTAAGTGGAAATTCTTTATAAGAGTGTAATGAACTTTTGTAAACTAAAATTCCTCCCGGACAATTCATTGGTTTAATTGCATAATCTTTATTATCAATTTTAGTCAAATACATATTTTCCTTATAATTTTCCCAGTGTCCAGATTGTAACCATAAATTTTTATTTAGCATAATTGGAGTTTTAATTTCTTCATAATTATTTTTTTTATGAATATTTTTCCAGAAATTAACTAATTCATTATATAATCTTACTCCTTTTGGATGAAAAAACGGAAATCCTGGACCTTCTTCATGAAATGAAAATAAATCTAATTGTTCTCCTAATTTTTTATGATCTCTTTTTTTCGCCTCTTCTAACATATTTAGATATTTTCTTAATTCTTTTCTATCATAAAATGCAGTACCATAAATTCTTTGAAGCATTTTATTTTTAGAGTCTCCTTTCCAGTATGCTCCTGCAGTTTTTAATATTTTGAAAGCTTTTATTTCTTTAGTTGTTTTAAGATGTGGGCCTGCACATAAATCAATAAAATCGCCTTGTTGATAAAAAGTAACTTTTCCTTTTAAATCTTCTAATAATTCTAATTTGTATGACTCGCCCTTTAGCATTTCTTTTGCTTTTTGTTTTGAAACTTCTATTTTTTCTATTTTAATATCTCTTTTTATTATTTCATTTGCCCTTTTTTCTATTTTATCTAAATCTTCAGGTGAAAAACCTTGTTTTTTATCAAAATCATAATAGAATCCATTCTCTATTGATGGCCCCATCCCCAATTTAACTTTAGGGAATAATTCCTTAACTGCTTGTGCTAAAACGTGAGACGCAGAATGTCTTAGTGTATCTAAATCTTTTTTCATAATCTAAACTTTACACATTAGTATTTAAATTTTATCTTTTCTTAGAAAAACTTTATAAATAAGTATGAAGATAAAGATAATATGAAAAAAAGAGTTTATTTATTGGTGCTAATGTTTTTGTTATGTCTCCCATTTATTAGTGCGGAAGATAATGAAACTGAAACTAATGAAAGTACACAAATTCCTGATAACTCTAGTTATAGTATTGAAATGAATATTGATAAAACTAGAATACAACTTGGAGATGTTATAACAATTGGTGGAAAGGTTTTTGAAAATAATAATTTGGTTGAAGATCAAATAAATATGATATTTTATTTTACTTCAGAAATTTATCAAAATGAAATTTATTTATCTGTTTTTGATGGAACATATACATTATCACCTAAATTAAAAAATTTACCTCGTGGAACATATGATATTTCTGTTGAACTAAAGGATTTTAATGGAAATACTTTGGAATATTTTGAAAATTTAAGAGATTTAGTTATTGATGATAAATTAATCTTAGATGTTAATTTTGATAAAGATCAATTAATTCCTGGAGATAAATTAAAAGTTTTAGGAACTATTCAAAGAAATTTAGATAGAAATAATATCCCTTTAGGAGATGTTACTCTAACTTTAGATGGTATTGAATATACTACTGAAATAAGTAATGGTAACCTAGATTATGAATTATTATTAGATACAAATATTAAATCAAATTATCATGATGTAAAAATAAGGGTTGAAGATACTTATGGGAATTCTGGTGAAACTGAATTAAAAATGTATATTATCCCTCAACAAAATTCATTAGAAATAGGATTAGATAAAAAAACATTTTTACCAAATGAAGAATTAATATTTTTAGTTTCTATTTATGATCAAGCAAGTGAAGAAATTGTAGAAGATATAAATGTACAAATATATGATACTAAAGGAAAAAAAATATTTGAAGAAAGCTTTTCTAGTGGTTCTGAAATAAGATATTTATTAACTGAAGATTCTTTACCTGGCCAATGGAAAATTAGAGTAGAGTCTGTTAAATTAGAAAGTGAAAAATTTATTGAAATACCTATTGTTGAAACCTTGGACATTGAATTAGTTGCACAAACTTTGAATATTCAAAATTCTGGAAATGTTAGGTATACTGAACCTTTGGAAATTTTAGCAATTAGTGAGGATCATAATAAAACATTGAATATAAGGACAAATATAAAACCTGGAGAAATTATTTCAATTGATTTATATAAGGAATTAAAAGATCTTGATTATGAAATAAATGTATTGAATCAAACTTTCCAAGTAAAAATAAAAGATGAAAGGTCATTTGGTTCTAAAACAAGTGATTTTTTGAAATCCATTACTGGTCAAGCAATTAGATTACCGGGTAGTGGAGATAATGATTCTATAAGTTATGTATTTGGATTAATTATAATTTCCTTAATAATATTATCTGCATTTTTCTTTAATAAAAAGGAATTTCCAAAATTTAAAAGAAAGAAAAAAGTTCAAAAATTTAAAAGTAGAGTTACTAAACCTGTTAAAGAAGAAGATAATCAAGAAAAAAAAGAAATTGAAGATTTTAAAGCAAGAATATTAAAAGATATAGAAAAATCTGAAGTTAAAAAAGAAGAGAAAAAAGAACCTTTTGCAGTTAAACCTTTTTTTCCAATACCTCAAGAACCTAAAAAAGAAGAACCAAAACCTAAAAGAATGTCTTTTGATAAACCCTTGACTAAAAATAAATGGTAAATATTATATCCTTATCTTGATCAATTCTATTAAAATTTTTTAATTCTTTTTCTACTAATTTAAAATTTTTTGCTTGTTTTAGAATAGTAATTCCGATTTTCTTTTTAGCAACTCTTTTCATTTCATTTATTGCTTTTATAGGATCTTTAAAATTTTGAATTGCAGTTATAGAGATTATTGTATCAAATGAATTATCTTTAAATGGTAAATTTTCTGCTTCTCCCTTTATTACATTTGCACTTGATTGATCTAACATTCCTTGACTTGGATCTAGTCCAGTATAGTCTTTAAATAAATTTGAATAAAATGCTGTTCCGCAACCAACATCTAGAACTTTGTCATTTGTTATTTTTAGCTCTTTGATGATAATATTTATTTTTTTAAGTTGCTCTTCTTTATGAAGTTCATTATATCCTTGTGCTATTTGATCGTAATAATTCATATTTTTTGTGAGAGTAAAGTATTTAAATGACTTTTTATTTTAAAGATTATGATATTAACAAAAGATGTTATACTTAGTGAAATAAAGAAAAAAAATATTAGAATTTTTCCATTTAATAAAAAAAATATTGGTACTGCTTCTATTGATTTAACGTTAGATAATCAATTTAGAACTTTTGAAAGTAAAAAAGTTACATTAAATGAAAATTCAGATTATAAAAAATATTCAAAGTTAGTTAGAAAAGATAAAATAACAGTTATGCCTGGTCAATTTATTTTGGGAATAAGTAAAGAGAAAATTAATTTACCTAAAAATATATGCGGATGGTTATATGGGAGAAGTAGATTTGCAAGATTCGGTATAAGCATTCATTCTACTGCTTCATTTGTACATCCTGGAGTTAATAATAAGCAAGTTTTTGAAATTTCTAATCACTCTAATGTTCCATTAGTTTTAAAATCTGGTTTAAGAATAGCTCAATTAATATTAGATAGAACAGATGGTGATGCAAAATATTCTGGTAAATTTAATAATCAAAAGTTATAAAAATAAGATGATGTTTTAATTTTCTATGCGGATGTAGTATAGTGGTTAGTATACGACGTTGCCAACGTCGGGACCTGGGTTCAATCCCCAGCATCCGCATTTATCTCTTTAGTTAATTTATAGAATTGTTTATTTGATAAGTAATCTACATTTTTTTCAAATATATTTGGTGGTAATTTATAATCAAAAATTATTTCTTTTGCTTGTTTTTTTGTTAATCCTTTAATTCTTACTAAGGCATACATTATGGCATTTTTTAATTTTTTATCATCTTGTAATACTATTTCTTTTATAATTTTTTCAAATTCATTTAATTTTGTTTTTCTATTTTTAAATTTTAAAATTACTGAATCTGTTTTTGGTTTTGGTTTAAATGAATCTCTGGAAACATCTGAAATTTTTTCTATATCAAAAAATATATTACTTATTATATTCCATTTACTTTTTTCGTCTACTAATACTTCATAAAAATTTTTTCCGACCATCAAGATTGCTAAATCGAAATTTAATTTTAACATTTTTTTAAATAATGGTTCTGAAATTGAGTAAGGAATGTTTGAAATTATTTTATTAAATTCTAAATTATCCATTATTTCTAATGCATTTCCATAAATCAATTCTAAATTATTTAATTCTAATTTTAGATCTTTATCTATTTCAATAGCAACCACTTTTGATTTTTTTGTTAATTCTTTTGTTAAAACTCCTTTTCCTGGACCTATTTCTAGTATTATGTCTTTCTTTTTTAATTTTGATTCTTTAATTATCTGTTTTAATACTTCTTTATTTATTAAAAAATGTTGATCTAAATTTTCTTTCATATTTTTTTTGATAATTTGTTCTTTATTATTCTTTTGATATTACCAAAACTTATTTAAATCATATATTCTAAAAAAGGGTATGAAAAAAAGAGGTATGAGTCCATTAATTGCAACTATCTTATTAGTGGGAATAGTTATAGTAGTAGGAACTTTTTTGGCATTATTTTTTAAAAATTTTTCAGAAGATCAAACTCAAACTATAGAGTATAATACTCAATTAAATCAGTTATGTGGTTCTCCCACTAAATTAGTTATTTCTGAAATGTGTAAAAATCCCTCTAACTTATCTATGGAAATAAATAATGAGGGATCGTATGGTATAAAAAATGTAACATTTATGTTTATGCACAATAATGGAACTGTAAATGTTAGAAATATACCCTCTTATATTGGAAAATTTGGATTTTTAAAATATGAACCAAATATTGGATTTAATATTGCTAATCTATCAGATATAATATATACTAAAAAAATAGAATTTGAATTTGAGGATAAAACTGTTGAAGATAATTGTAACCCGGTAGAACTTGAAATCGAAACTATTCCTTCTTGTTAATCACAATTCTTTTAAATAATCTTTTTATTTTAAAAATATGAAAAAATATCCAGAATTTAAAGAAAAGTTTATTGAAAGATATTCTAA
Source organism: Candidatus Woesearchaeota archaeon (assembly GCA_964448715.1). Lineage (GTDB taxonomy): Archaea > Nanobdellota > Nanobdellia > SCGC-AAA011-G17 > PNOQ01 > JABIBT01. Next base: position 22,165 of record CAYUWX010000003.1, on the reverse strand, counting down.
ACTTACTGATTTTGAAAAATTTAAAGAGTATTCTACTAAAGAACAAAGAAAATCTATTAGAATAAATACTTTGAAAACTTCTATTAATGAATTTAAGAAAAATTTTGAATATGATTTAGAACAAATTCCCTGGTGTAAAGAAGGATTTTTTATTAATTCTGAAGCTCATGGCCTAGGAAATTTATTTGGTCATTCTATGGGTTATTTTTATGTTCAAGAAGCCAGCTCTATGATACCTTCTTTAGTTTTAAATCCTAAACCTGGAGAAATTATATTGGATATGGCTGGTGCCCCTGGAAGCAAAACTACTCAAATAGCAGTTATGATGAAAAATAATGGGTTAATTGTTTCTAATGATAATAGTTATATGAGATTGAGGGCTTTAAATATGAATATACAAAGAAGCGGATTAACAAATACTATAATTACTCTAGAAGATGGAAGATTTATCAGGGGGGATTTTGATAAAGTATTATTAGATGCACCTTGTTCTGGTACAGGAACAATAAAAAAATCTCCAAATACTATTTTAGAATGGAATCCTAACCAGATTAGAAGATTAGTCGGAATTCAAAGAAAATTAATAAAAAATGCATTTAATATTTTAAAAAAAGGAGGAATTTTAGTTTATTCAACTTGTACATTAGAACCAGAAGAAGATGAAGGAGTTATTTCATGGTTATTAGAAGAATTTGATAATGCTAAATTAGAAAAAATAAGTATTCCTAATTTAAAAAGTTCAAAACCGGTTTTAGAATTTGAGGGAAAAAAATTTAATCAGGAAGTTAAAAAATGTTTAAGAATTTGGCCACAGGATAATGATACTGATGGATTTTTTGTAGCTAAGATTAAGAAAGTTTAAGTGGGTCGTCTTGAATATATTTGAGTTTATTTTTCATTGCAATTTCTGCCTTTTGTAACTCTGATCCCAAATATGCTGCATGTTCTTTAAGTGAAATTAATTTTTCTCTTATTATTGTGTTGTAGATTTCTTCTGCGGTTTTCCCTTGAATCACAGTAGCTTTTTCAGAATTAGTTTTTGGATGATTAGAATTATCATTTTTAACATGAGCAACTTCTAATAAATTTTTATTAATTCTAATTAAGAAATATCCTTTTGGATCTAATTTCCATTCTTTTTTTGAATCATATTTTGCTTTTATAATTTTCATAGTTTCTTTTTCATTTTTTTTGCATCACCAAACGGATCCGGTGATTCGCAAATTAGTGTACAATCTACTTTTTGTTTTTTTAATTCATTTATTAGTTTTTGGTATTCTTTGAAATCTACTAATTTATGATGTCTTTCTCCTTTTTCACCATAAGCAATACCTGCAAAATGGCAATGAATATGTTTTTTTGGAAGTTTTTTTATTACTTCCTTATAATCTATTTTTCCTAAATTTCTTGCTTTAAGATGTGCAAAATCTATGCACATTGCAGTTTTTGTTTCTCTTGCTAATTTAAGAATTTCATCTAGTGAACCAAAAACATTTATCTTCCCTGTTGTTTCTGGAGCTAATTTAACTTTCCATTTATTTTTTTTAATTTCTTTTTGAACTTCTAGAACTTCTTTTTTTATATTTTCATAAGTTTCTTCTTTTGATCTTTTCCCAAAATATCCTGGATGAAATACAATATATTTTGCTTGCAAGTATTCTCCTATTTCACACGCTCCAAGAAGTCTTTTTTTAGATTGAATTAATTTAGTTTTATCTGTAGAGTTTAGATTTATGAAATAGGAGGAATGAATGCTTAAGTCAATTTTTATTTTTTTTGCAAATTTTCCTATTTCTATAGCATCTTCTTTTTTTATATAATTTGAATAAGTAAATGCAACTTCTGCGGCATCTAAATTATTATCTTTGAAATGTTGTAAATTTCTTTTTGCTTCTTTTACTCCGCCAATTCCAGAAGACCCTATTTTAATCATAATTAAATCTTTAATTATAATTTATTTAAGTGTTTCTATGGCAAGTTTTATAAAATAGTTTTTCTTAGGAATTTATATGAAAAAGTTAGATTTATTATATTTATTTTTAGTATTCGGTATTTTACTAACTAGTGTTAATTCATTAGATTATAATTCTAGCGAAGGTTTTCATCTAACAGGATTTGTAACTATTCCTCCAGATATTAGTGGAAGTTGCCCATGTATCTCTTTAATCGATGGTGATGAAATTCAATCAGGAGATTGTGATTTAGATAATACTCCTTATTTATGTAGGCAAGAAGGTGATGAATGTTTTTATGAACAAAATTGTCAAGAGTGTGGATGTTTAGAGGAAGAATCTTGTTATCCCGAGGGCTATTGCCTAAATGTAGAAAAATGTTCAGATAATACTCCTATGAATCAATGTTCTTCTAATGAGCCATATTATTGTACAAATAATGGATTAATTGAAGATTGTAGTAGATGTGGTTGTGATTCTAATAAATTATGTGGAGAAACTGGAAAATGTGTTGCATTACCTTCTAAAAGTTTCGAAGGTTTAGAAAAAATAAATATTCAGGATATGGATGTTAAAATAAAAGAAAAACCTGAATATAGTTTAGAAATAATAAAGAAAGTTTTTAACTTTAAAAAAAGTGAAATGGGGATTATTAAATTTATTAAACCTATTTTAATTAAAGAATTACCTGAAAAACCGGATGTTATGATTTTAAATAAAACAATTGAAGATATTCAAAAAAGTCCATCAAAAGGAGAAAAAATTATTAAAATTGCAGGATTTGAAAAATTACATGAAGGAGTTAGTTTGAGTCCTGGAGAAAGAAAGAAAGAATTCGAATTATTATTAGGAGTAAGTGAAGATAATAAACCAATAATATCTTTAAATTTTTAGATGAAATCCATTTTAGAACAAATAAATCAAAATAAAGTAGAAAAGAAACAACTAGATAAAAAAGTCAAAGAATTTTTAAAAAAACTTAAAAATAAAGATATAAAATTTTATGTTGGTGGAAGTTATGCAAAAAATACTTTTTTGAAAGATAATTTAGATATAGACATATTTGCAAAATTTAATTACAAAAAATATCATGATAAAAATATTTCTAAAGAATTAAAGAAATTTTTAAAATCTGAATTTAGACGTAAGGTTAAAATAGTTCATGGATCTAGAGATTATTTCCATATTTTGGAAAATAATCTTAAATTTGAAATAGTTCCCGTTTTAGATATAAAAAAATCTTCTAATTCTCAAAATATTATGGATTTTTCCCCATTACATGTAAAATTTGTTAAGAAAAAAACAAATAGAAAAAAACAAAATGAAATTAAAATCTTAAAATATTTTTGTAGGGCAAATGATTTGTATGGTGCTGAATCTTATATTCGTGGATTTTCCGGATATGTTTTAGAATTGTTAATTATTAAATATGGTTCATTTGATAAATTAATAAAAAATGTTAAAACTTGGAAGGACGAAGAAGTTATTTATTTTGGAAGAAATAAAGAAAAGGCATTAAGAGAATTAAATAAATCCAAAAAAGTTTCTCCACTAATTATTATTGACCCAGTTCAAGAAGATAGAAATGCCGCAGCAGCCATTAGTAAAAAAAATTATAATAAATTTATTTCACTTTGTAAAGCATATGATGGCAATAAAACTTTTTTTATTAAAAAAGAAGTATTAATTCATAAATTAAAGAAAGATCATGTTATTTTTGAAATTACTCCTTTTGAAGGTAAAAGGGATATCATTGGATCTAAATTATTAAGTTTGTTGGAGAGAATGAAGAAAGAATTTGAAGACAAAGATTTTAAAATAAAAAATTATGGTTGGAAATTTGAAGATAAAGTTCATTTTTGGTTTAAAGCCGATAAGCTTCCTAAAAAAAAGATTCATCAAGGTCCAAAAGTTAAGGATGAAAAAAATAGTTTGGCTTTTATGAAAAAATGGAAGAATGTCAAAATTTCTAAGGGAAAAACTTATGTTATTTTAGAAAGAAAATATAGGACACCAATGGAATTTTCTAGAAGTTTAATTAAAGAAAAATGGATAAAAGAAAAAGTTAAAAATATTAAACTAATTTAAATTAAATCTTCAAAATTTAAATTTAAATTTTTTGCAGCATTTCTTAATTTATTAATAGACATTATTTCAATTTGACGAATTCTTTCTCTAGTAACTCCTAATTCTTCTCCTAGTTCTCTTAATGTTATGGAATTTTGTGTATCTAAACCAAATCTTCCTTTCATTACTATTTCTTCTCTCTCGGTAAGTCTAGCAGTTAAAAATAACTCCTCGATTATATTTTTATGATTAAATTCGATTGGCCCTTCTAATTCTTTTTCAGGATTATATGAAATGGTGTCCAATAATGAACTTCCATTATCCGGATTAGAATAGTCTAAACTTAATGGCCCTTTTCTAGATTGTTGATCTCTTAGGGTCTCATTAATTTTTTTTAATTTTATTTCAATTCCTTTAGAAATTTCTTTGGAACTAGGTTCTCTTAAATTTTCTAAAATAAAACTATCAGTAAATCTTTGAATTTTTGTTTCTAATTCATTTACATGTACAGGTAATCTTATGGTTTTAGAGTGATTATATACTACCCTTCCCATTGCCTGATCTATCCATAATCCTGCATAAGAAGTAAATTTTGAATTTGAAGAATGGTAAGGATCATAGTTATTTATTCCTTGATTAAAAAGAGCTATACTTCCTTCTTGAATTAAATCTGAAAATTCTACTCCTTTTTTTACATATTTTTTTGCTTTAAAAATTACTAATGGTAAATTTGTTGTTGTTAATACTTCTTTTTCTTTATTTATTTGTGATTCTATTTCCTCGTATTGAGATTTTAACCTATATTTAGTTTCTTTAGATATATTTTTATCCATTAGAGATTTTGAATAAATTTTTGAAATTATTTTATTACCATATATAGATTTTGCAAGTTTTTTTTGTTCTTCACTATTTAATATTTTTCCATGCTCCTTAATTTCCTTGGAATAAATAGCCATTATATTATCTTCATTCATTTTATTAGATAAATTTCAGATTTGTTTATAAATGTTACTATTTTTACTACTTTTTAGTAATATTGAAATTAAGCATATAATTTAACTTAAAATTTCGTCTATAATCTCTTTTTTGGATTTATTTTTTACATATATTATTTTATCGCAAAGAGTCCCAAATATTTTTGGGAATTTTTTATAATTAATTTTTACTTTTTTAAATAATTCTTCTTTATCCATATCTTTAAAATGGATTCTTTCTTTTTCTCTTTCAAATAGAAAATTTATTGATTCTTCAATATTTTTAGAAGGTAATAATCCTATTATTTTTGATTTTTCTTTTGCAATTTTTTTTACTTGTTCACTCTCCTTTTCAAATTTTGTTGAAGTTACTGATCCTCCAGAGAGATCAAAAATAAAATTATTTTTTTCATATTCTGCCCTTATTAACGAATAAGCACCGTTTTTTATGAATTCATCTATTTTCCCAGATTTAATTGCTTTATCTAATCCTCCAAAATTTTTCATTGCTTTTTCTCCAATTTCATCTGAAGAGATATGTTTTAATTTTAATTTTTTTGCTAAAAGTTTTGATATGGTTGTTTTTCCTACTGATCTTGGGCCTGTTATTGTTATTATCATTCTAATTTAGCTTTTTTAATTATAAATCTTCCAGTGCATTTATTTTCCATTTTAACTTCTGATTCTAAAATTTTAATTTTTTTCTTAAATAGTGGGCAATCTAATACTAAAGACTCAAACTCTCCTCCTTCTCCAGCAACATTCAAACCATTTTTTGAATGTAATTTAATTAAATTTGAAACATCTTCTTTTGTTATTCTTCTACCTAACCAATCTTTAGAAAGTCCATCTGCGGCTATCGAGGAAAATAATATATCATAATTTTTTGAAACTATTTCTTTCATATAAGAAGCTTGATCCTTATGCCAAAGCGGATTAAAACATTCCAAATTTAATGAATCACATATTTTGGCAATGCGAGATGCTTGATATTCAGAAAATAAAGCTCCAGTTACAACACCTAAAATTCCAAATTTTGCTTTTGCTTTTTTTAATGCTATTTCCAAATCTTTTAATTCATCTTCTTTTAATCCTGATGTTTTTTCAATTAGTAAAGGCAATTCTAATGCTTCTGCTTGCAAAGAAACCAAATCTATATTCGGAGTGTGATACATATATGAATCTTGATTCGAGGATTTTATTGTAACTAAGCAATTTACATCATAACCTTGTTCTTTAATTAATTGTAATGAGTAAGTGGAATCTTTTCCTGAGGAATAAAGTGAGGCAACTTTAAAAAAACCTCTTAAGTATTTTTCTTTTGATTTTTTTGATAATTTTCTAAGTACTTTATCAAATTCTGTTCCGTATTGGGCTGCCTTTTTTAAACGTAATGCAGATTCTTGTGAAACTCCGTTTGAAATTAGTAATTCTCTAAGTATTAATTTGTTCATATCTCCTTTTATCTTCTTTTCTTTTGGTATTGTTAATGAATATTCAACTAATTCTTTGTTTAAGAATGGTGCGAATATTTCTTTTCCTAATGAATTAGCAAGTGTAGTATCGCGAATTAAATCTCCATTGTAAACTCGGTCCAATCCTTCTTTTAAATCTTTATTTAGATCTTCTGAAGTTTTGTGTCTGAAGTAACCTCCGAAAATTTCATCTGAACCTAATCCTGAAATAACTATATCTTCTTTTGCGAATTTGGATGCTAAATATGTCGTTAATCCTACTGTTACATCTATAGGGGATGTACTTCTAAGGATTGAAACAATTTTTTTTAAATTTTTTTCTATTTGTTTTTCATCTACTATTTTTATTTCGTGTTTTAGATCTAATTCTTCAGCAACTTTTCTTGATGATTCAATATCTTTTGAATATTTTGTTCCAACAGTGTAGCATGTGAAATCATAATTTAATTTTTTTAAATATAAAGCTAAAGCTAGTGAATCTATTCCTCCAGAAAATAATAATGCTACTTTCTGTTTAGGTATTTTACTTATTGATTTTTTCAATAAATTTTCTACAGTTTTCATAGTTTCAAAGGTTGAAATTATTCTTTATAAATCGAACCCATTTTACATAAAATTTATATATTGAAATAATATCTCATTTTAATGAAAAAAATAATTTTATTATTGGTTTTGGTAATGGCTATGCCATGTTATGCTTCTGAAGAGTTAGTTGATGGTTTTATTGTTGCTAAAAATATTTCTTTTGCTCGTTCTGAAATCGAATCTCTTGGCGGAGATATAAATCACATTTTTTTTAATGAAGGTGTTTTAATTGGCAAAATTCCTTCCGATTTGAAATCTAAAAATTATTCTGTTTATTATGTTGGAGATAGTGTTTCTAATGATCTTTTTTATGTTTGGAAAAGAAATTTGAAATGGAAATCTGTTGATCATGTTATCGATGAATCTTTGAAACCAATTTTAAATGATGTTATTTTATTTGAAGATGATCTTTTTTCTAAAGGATTTTCTAAAGATGAATATAATGCTAATTTTGTTAAATCTACTCCTTATGGCGCTTTACCTACCGATACTAGTTTGTATATGATTGGTGATGTTTCTGTTTCTGTTATTTTGCCTGAAAGTGATGGCGGTTCTGAAGATTGGACTTCTACTGAAATTTCTAATGTTCATTCTGAAATTATGAATGGTCTTGATTGGTGGGCAGTTAATAATCCTGATGCTGATTTGACTTTTGTTTATGATTTTAATGATGGTGCGAGCACTTCTTATGAACCTATTGAAGTTGGTTCAATCTATAGGCATTATTGGGGTTCTGAAATATTATTTAATCTTGGTTATGGCGATGGGACTCCCGGGATTACAGGGGCAATGTATGATTTTGTAAATGTTCAGAGAGATTTGAAGGATACTGATTGGGGATTTACAATTTTTGTTGTTGATTCAAGTAATGATGTTGATGGGAAATTTTCTGATGGGAAATTTGCTTTTACAATTTATGGCGGTGATGGTGGCGGACCATATATGGTTATGACCTATGATAATGAATTGTATGGCATAAATAATATGGATGCAGTCACTGCCCATGAAACTGGACATATTTTTGGAGCTGCAGATCAATATGGTTCTTGTTCTTGCACCACAGATGTTGGTTATTTGAATTATGAAAATCAAAATTGCGTTAATAGTTGTGCAATAAATGAGGGATCAATTATGCGCGGGGGAATTTCTCCCTTTGTAAACAATGAAATTGATATGTATGCTAGAGGACAAATTGGGTTAGTTGATTCTGATGCAAATGGCATATTGGATATTGTCGATTTCGAACCTTCCGTAAGTAGTTTTTTTGCTGGAGAAGTAAATAATTATTTTTCAATACTTGGAGATTCTAATTCTCAAGTTTATCTCTCTCCCAACTCATATTACTCTGATGTTTCTATAAATAAAATTGCAAATGTTGAATATAAATTAGATGATGGAAATTGGGTCAGTGGTTTTGCTGTTGATGGATTATTTAATAGTTTTGATGAAGAATATGATGTCACGCATAATGAAATTTTAAATTGGGGAAATTATTTGTTCAAAGTCCGGGCTAATGATAGATTTGGTGGAATTACAGATTCATCAAATTATGTTGAAATTAATTATCAATCCACTGGATGCACAGATAGTGATGTTGAAAATGATGAAAAAGTAAAAGGATTTATTTCAAATTATGATGGGGTTTTTGGTAATGAGGAAGATCAGTGTATTGGAAGAACAATTTTGAGACAATATTCTTGTGATGCGAATGATATTGTTCATCAAGATTCTATCTGTAATTATGGGTGTGAGAACGGAATTTGTTTAAATAAATTAATTATTTATCCATCTTTTTTTAATGTTCCACTTTCAGAAAGATAAAAATATGAAAAAAATTATTGTGTTTTCTGAAAAATTCCTATTATCTCACACATAGAAAATTAGTAGATGATAAGATTTTTAAGGGTTTATGTTTAAAGAAATTTTTTAATGATTGTTGATAATTCTTCAGTTGATTCATTTAATGATTTAATATTTTCATATTTTATCATTCTAATTGGATTTTCATTTAAAAGTTTTTGATAAATATTTCCTCTTTTGTTAAATACTTTTCTATCTCCTTTTTCAATTTTTTCTCCACGAGATATTATATAAATCTGAAGAACTTGAAGGATTACCTGTAGAAAAATTTTATGATGCAGTGGTTGCAGAAGGATGTAAGGAACTTGATATGCCTGGTTCAACTAGGCCATTAAATTTACATGAATTATTTCAAAATCCTCAAGATCTATTTTCAGAATACTCTTTTAAATATAGTGAAGGAGATTTTCCAAATGCAGAAAAATTTCATAAAAATTCATTAAAACTTCCAGTTTGGCATAAAAAAGAAGATGAAAAACTAGTAGATTTATATATTAAAGCTATTAAGAAAGTTGTATATAATTATAAGGAGATTTTATAAAAATGAATAATATAAATTTCAAAGAACTTGCTGAAGAAGCAAAAAATGTAGGCGTAGATAGATTTGTAGTAGCGGGAATAATCTTAAATGATTCTAAGGTGTTGATTTTAGAAAGACCTAAAGATGATTTTATGGGTGGAATATACGAACTACCTAGTGGAAAAGTTGAATCTGGAGAAGATTTACATATTGCCTTGCACCGAGAAATTGAAGAAGAAACAAACTGTAAAATAAAAGACATAAAAGAATACTTAGGAAATTTTGAGTATATGTCAAAAAGTGGAAAAAGAACAAGACAATTTAATTTTTTAATTAGTATAAAAGAACCTGTAGAAATTAAATTAACTGAACACGATAATTTTGCATGGGTTGAAAAAGAAAATTTATTTGAATTTCCTGTGACTGATAGTGTAAAAAAAGTTTTAGACTTTGATTGGAATTAAAATAAATCTCCTAAAAATTTATTTATTTCTTTTTTATTTGTCAAATATACTAAATTAACATCATGTTTTTCTATCATTCTTTTATGTTGGTAATATCCCGATTCAGGATCATCTTTCTTATGGTTTCTTGCTATTTTTATTAATCTTAGAACATCTTTAAAGTTTTTATTATCATTATTTCCTTTAAAATATCTTTTAAGAATTCTCCAAGATGATATATTTTTGTTTATGTCTAGCCAAATTAACATATCTGTTTGTTTTACTGCTTGATCTACCCAATCTGTATAAACTCCTTCAATTATTCACTCTTTATTTTTAAGTATTATTTCTAAATTGCTTTTTTTATTTTCTTCTGAATTTTTTGAGGTGTATTTTCTTTTCCAGTATAAATCATCTAAGTCGTAGTGGGGGATATTTAATTCTTTGGATAATTTTTTTGCTAAATAGGTTTTTCCAGAACCCATCGTACCCACAATATAAATCTTTTTGAGATCCATTAATTTGGTAAAAGAATAATATTTAAATACTCTTCCTTTTAATATTAAAATATGAGAAAAGAGGATATAACAAAAATTTTAATTGTTGTATTAATTATTTTAGGAATAATCTTTCTAATTAATTATTATGTTGGGGACAATTCTAATATTACTGGCATGGCTGGTCTTGGTCTTAGTGGTCCTTGCCCTTGTGGCGATGGTACTGAACCTGGAGATTGTTCGGTTAGTGAAAGTCATGGTCAACCTTATTATTGTTATTCCGAATATGATCCTGTTGTTGGAGAAGATGTTTGTTATCTTCAAATTGATTGTCAAGAATGTGGTTGTCCTTCTGGAAAAGAGTGTCAAGGGGGTGGGCAGTGTACTACTCCCAGTAATGGAGGTGGTGGTTCAACTGAAGATTGTAAAACAAATGATGATTGTGGAAGTAGTAAGGTTTGTTTAAATGGTAATTGTGAAAAATCAGAAGATGAAGATGGAATTTGTGCTTATTCTGGTTTAGATGGACATGAGGAATATTCTGAAACTTGTGAAAATAATTCTGCTGATTGTGAAGGTATCCGGGCAAATTGTGAAAATTATAATATTTGTAATAATGGCGAATGTGTTTTTGATGAACAATATATTTGCGGAGATGGAACTCAACCCGGAGAGTGTTCTAATGAATTATTTGGAGGATATTGTCAAATAGAAAATGAGACTGCAATTTTAAGAGGTTCTTGTGCTGGAAAATCGGGAGTTTGCCCTTGTCCTGAGAATTATAATTGTACAGAAACTGGTTTTTGTGAAGAAATTGTAGAATTTATTAATGAAACAGAAGAATGTATTGGAGATGATTGTTTAATTCAAGAAAGTCCAATAATTGAAAACTATTGCGAATATTATGGTGGAATTTGTAGTGATTCTTGTGATGAAAATCATTATGAAATTAATGAATCAGACTATACTCAATTAAATGATGATTGTAAGGCTGAAAATTCTGAATTTAAATGTTGTTATCCTTATTCTAATGATGAAATTAATGATTGCGAGTATTATGGGGGTTCTTGTTTAAGTTCTTGTGAAAATAATTATTATCATGCAGAAACACCTTATCTTGATCAAGAGTGTGACTACTATACTGATTCAAATTATTTATGTTGTATAATTTATAATGCATCTAATGGAGAAGAATTTATTGAAGAAACAATTAGTGAAACTGGAATTTATGATATATTATTTGGAACTCAAAAAGATGATGTTTCTTCTGAATCTAAAAATCTAGAATTACAAGAAATAGTTAGTTTGAATAGGGAAATAAGTATGGGTATAATTGTTTTATTTGTAGCAATAATTTTTTTAATTTATTATAAAAAAAGAAAAAAATAACCATTCTAGATTAGAAATCCTTAAAAGTTTAATTTTATTCTCTTTTTATTATGACTACTATTGTTGGTTTAAAAACTACTACTGGATTGGATGCTATTGTTCTTGCTTCAGATTTTACAAAAACTATGATATACCCTAACAATGATATGGAAGTAGGAGATATGAAAAAAATATATCATACTAATAATTTTGCATTTACTATTTCGGGGAATATAGATTTGGATTTATTGCCAGAATTATGGAAGAATTTAAAATCAAAAAAATCAAAGGACGAAGAAAATTATATTGATGTTAAAAAAAGATTAGAAGATGGATTTTTTGAAGAAATTAGATTATTAAATCAAATTCAGTGTGATTCAGATATTGAATTTCAAACACAACAACAAACTGCATTTATGTTTGCTACAAGATATAGTGGAAAAGTTGGACTATACAAAGTTTATCCTCTTGGCCAAGTTGAAGAAAGTAATTCAAACTATATTTGTTTAGGTAGTGGTACAGAATATATTGAAGAAATGTTAGAAAGAGAATATGAATTTAAATCACTAGATGGACCAAAAATAGATTTAAGAAAGGCTGTTAAATTGGCACAAGAAAGTATTAGTTTAGCAAATAGAGATATGTTTAGTGGATCAGATATAGTTGATTTTGCAATAATAACAAAAGATTCAATAAAATATTATGGTAATAGTTTAAGAAAAAATTTGAAAATATATAAAAATCAACAAATTAATGAAATTATTAAAAAATATTATTGATATTAAATTACCAAAAAATTTATAAATAAAAAATTAGTATTAAAACTAACTCATTCTAAAGAGGTTAAATAAAATATGGAACAAATAAGTGAAAAAGTTCAAAAAGGAACTACAACAGTAGGTATAAACTGTAAAGATGGTATAGTATTAGTTGCAGATAAACGGGCCAGTGCAGGCTATTTAATAGCAAATAAAAATGTAGATAAAATTCATAAAATAACACCAAATATGGCAGTTACAATGGCGGGTTTGGTTTCTGATGCACAGTTAATTACAAAATTAGCAAAAGCAGAATTAAGATTAAAAAAAATAAGAACTCAAAAAAATCCAACTGTTAAGGAAGCAGCAAATATGGTTGGAGGAATATTATATCAAAATATTAGAAAATTTTCAACAATTCCAGGAATAGTAAGTTTTTTACTTGGTGGAAAAGATAAACGCGGTTTTTATTTATATGAATTAGGTGTCGATGGTTCTCTTTCAGATGTTGATAAATTTGTATCTACTGGATCAGGATCTAGCTTAGCTTATGGTGTTTTAGAAACATTATTTCAAAAAGATTTAAGTGTGAAAGAAGGAATCGAACTTGGTATGAAGGCCGTTAGTGCTGCAATGCAAAGAGATATGGCTACTGGTGAAGGTATTGATGTTGTAACCATAACTAGTGAAGGGGCAAAAAAAGTTATCAAAAAGAAACTTGTTTCAGAATTAAAATAATTCTTTATCTTAAACAAAAAGAATGGTAATTGAAATAGTAGAAAATATAAAAAAATTACTTCCTGCTAATGCGGATGTAAGTAGTATAGTTTTTGAAGGAGCTAATATTGTTATTTATACAAATAATAAAGAGTTTTTTCTAGATAGTAATGAAACTATTAAAGATATTGTTAATGAAATTAAAAAAAGAGTTGAGCTTAGGCCGGATCCTAGTTTATGTATGAAATTAGAAAAAGCAGAGGGGCAAATCAAAAAATTAATACCAAAAGATGCGGGAAAAATCAATATTATTTTTGATCCCCAAAGAAGTCAAGTTGTTATTGAAGCTGAAAAACCTGGTTTAGCTATTGGGAAATCTGGTGAAAATTTAAAAGAAATTAAGAAAAAAACATTTTGGGTACCTTTAGTTCATAGAATCCCTTCTTTGAATTCAAAAATTATTGATAACATTAGACAAGTTTTATATCGAAATGATGATTATAGAAGAAAATTTTTAAATAAAGTTGGTGAAAGAATTTATGGGCCTAAAAGAAAAAATGGAAAAACAGACTGGATAAGAATTTCTTTTTTAGGTGGAGCAAGTCAAGTTGGAAGAACTTGTTATTTATTACAAACTGAGGAATCCAATATTTTAATTGATTGTGGTGTAGATGTTTCTGCCCCAGAAGAATATGCCTATCCTTATCTTCAGGCACCTGAATTAAAAATTGATCAATTAGATGCAATTATTCTTACACATGCCCATGTAGATCATTCTGGTTTAATTCCTTTATTATATAAATATGGATATAGGGGCCCAGTTTATTGTACTCCTCCTACAAGAGATGTTGCAGCCTTGTTATCTTTAGATTTTATTAATGTTGGACAAATGGAAAATAGAAAACCATTATATGAAACTTCTGAAGTAAAAGAAGTTGTAAAACATACTATTACTTTAAATTATGAAGAAGTTACAGATATTACTCCCGATGTTAGATTAACTTTCTATAATGCCGGACATACACTAGGAAGTGCTATGGCCCATTTACATATTGCTAATGGATTACATAATCTTATGTTTACAGGTGATTTTAATTTTGAAACTTCTAATTTGCTATCTTCTGCAATTACTAAATTTCCTAGATTGGAAACATTAGTTATCGAAGGAACATATGGTAGTAAAGATGATGTTGTTGCTACAAGAAAAGAATCTGAAGATTATTTAAAAAATATCATAAAAACAACTTTAGAGAAAAAAGGTAAAGTTCTTATGCCAGTTCTTGGGGTTGGAAGGTCACAAGAAATCATGTTAATATTAGAAGAAGCTATGCAAACTGGGAAAATTCCTAAAGTTCCAATTTATATTCAAGGTATGGTTTGGGATATTACTGCGATCCATACTACTTATCCTGATTTTTTTAATAGAAAAATAAAACAACAAATTTTTCATAAAAATCAAAATCCTTTTTTGGCAGATATTTTTAAAAAAGTTGGAAGTCAAAAAGAAATGAAGCAAATTACTGAAGAAGGAGGACCATGTATAATTATGGCTACTTCTGGCATGATGACTGGTGGAGCATCTGTGCAATATTTTAAAGAATTAGCAGATAATCCTAATAATTCATTAGTTCTTACATCCTACCAAGGAGAAGGTTCATTAGGTAGAAGATTACAACAAGGAGAAAAAGAAATAATGTTTCAAGAAGGAAGAAAACAAGTTCCTGTTTATGTTAAATTAGATATTTATTCTATTCAAGGTTTTTCTGGACATTCAGATAGAAACCAATTAATGAATTTCATGCATAGATTAAATCCAAGGCCTAAAAAAACTTTAGTTATCCATGGTGAAAGAAGAAAATGTTTAGATTTAGCTAGTTCTATACACAAAGCTTTGAGAATTGAAACACAAGTCCCTAAAAATTTAGAGATTGTTAGAATTAGATGATTAACCTCTACTAATTATAAAAGTCATATAAAATACATATAAAACTAGAAATAAAATTGAATTCCATCTTTCTAATTGATGTTTTTTACCTAAATACATAAATGCTAACAACCAAATTGTTATCATAGCTAAAAATAATATATCAAAATTAAATATGGTATTAAATGGTATTGGATTTATTATGGAAGATGCACCTAAAACTAATAATATATTAAAAATATTTGAGCCCACTATATTCCCTACAACAAAATCTACTTCTTTTTTTATTGCGGCTATTACACATACTATTAATTCTGGTAAAGATGTACCAAATGCCAAAACTGTTGCAGAAATTAAAAATTCTGAAGCTCCTAACTGTTTTGCTATTTCTATTGCAGAATCTATAACAAATTTACCGCCTATTGTTAATCCAATTAACCCACCAAGAATCATAGTTATTATTATGGGCATAGAATGTTTAACTGGCTCTAACTCTTCTGGAATTAATTCTTTGTCTTCCTTACTATGTTTAAATAAAAATGCTAAAAAAACTCCTAAAAGTAATATAAGTATTATTCCATCTATTCTAGATAAAACACTTACACCATTAAAAAATGAATCATTTAATATTAAAAATAAAAATAAAATTGTGAATAAAGTGAAAGGTATTCCCTTTTTAACTATATTTTTTCTTACCTTAACTTTAATTATTAATGCAGTAATTCCTAATATTAATAGAATATTTGCAATATTACTTCCAATTATATTACCTAAAGATATGTCAGTGGTCCCCTTTATTGAAGAAAATATATTAACTACTAATTCAGGTAATGATGTTCCTAATGCTATAACTGTTAAACCTAGGATTAGAGGTTTTATTTTCATAAGTTTTCCTAAATTCGATGATCCTTCGACTAAATAATCTGCACCTTTTACTAATAAAAATAAACTAACTACTAACAATAAATATTCTAACATATTTAAATTTTGAAATTTTGAATTTATAAAGATAACCATAAGGTTTAAAAATAGAGTTTTGTTTGTTTTTATTAGCGAAGTAGAACAGTTAGGAGTGTTCGCAGGGCTCATAACCCTGAGGTCGGAGGTTCAAATCCTTCCTTCGCTATTTTGAATTTTAAAAAATGGTGAAAGTTCTAGGAATTGATGAAGCGGGTCGTGGTCCGATAATTGGAGATTTAGTTATTTCAGGGGTTATGATTGAAGAAGAAGATGAAGAAAAATTAATTTCTTTTGGTGTTAAGGATTCTAAATTAGTTAGCAAAAAAAATCGTGAACCAATGTATAAAAAAATTGTTGATTCTGTACTAAATTATGATATAATTGTCGTTTCTCCTGAAGAAATTGATGATGTTCTTTTTTCTCAAGATTTAAATTTAAATAAACTTGAAGCAATAAAATCTGCCATGATAATTAATAAATTACAACCCGATAAGGCAATTTTAGATTGTCCAAGTCCTAATGTTGAATCATACAAGGAGTATATTAGAACTTTTTTAAAAAATAAAGATATTGAATTAATTGTTGAACATAAGGCAGATTTAAATTATCCTGTTGCAGGTGCTGCATCAATTTTAGCAAAAGTTACTAGAGATAATAGTATTGTTGAACTAGAAAAAAAATATGGAATTATTGGTTCGGGTTATCCTGCTGATGAAAAAACACAAGATTTTATTAAAAAAAATTTTGAGAAACATCCTGAAATATTTAGAAGAAGTTGGAGTACTTTTAAAAAATTAGAAAAGGAAAAAAAACAAAAAAAATTAGGTGAATTTTAAAATATAAATCTTTATTAATGAAATATAATTGTTTTTTTTATGGAAAATAGTTATGATGTGTGCATTATTGGTTCTGGTCCCGCAGGTTTATTTGCCGCAGATAAACTATCTAAAGAAGGATATAAAACGGCAATAATTGAAAAGGAATCTTATTGTTCAGGTGGATTATTTAATGATGGAAAATTAAATCTTAGTACTGAAATTGGAATGGATATAGATAAACTAAAATTAACAAAAGATGAAGCTATGTCATATATTTCATATGTGGACGATATGTTGGTTAGATTTGGGGCAGATAAAAAAGTTTATGGAACCGATAAGGAAAAAATAAATTATTGGGAAAAAAAGGCTAAAAAATATAATGTTAAATTAATTCCTGCACGACAAAGACATATAGGTACAGATAAATCTAAGGGAGTAATTGGGGAATTTAGAAATCATTTAATTAATTTGGGTGTTGATTTCTATTTAAATACAAATATATCTGATATTTATAATATCCAAACTCAAAATTCTAATTTTTATATGGAAAGTTCAAATGGGGAATTTACATCAAAATATTTAATTGCTGCACCCGGTAGAAAGGGAGCTTATTGGTTTAGAGATCAAGCAAATAGTCTCAGGGTTGAAAATGATTTTGGACCAATTGATGTGGGTTTAAGAATTGAAATGCCTAATGAAATATATGATTCCATTACTGATGTAATTTATGATCCTAAATTTAGATACATTACTAATTGTCATGGCGATGAAGTTAGAACTTTTTGTACAAATAAGGGCGGAAGAATAAGAACTGAAAAAAATAAAAAAGAAGATGGTTTAGAAGAAATTACATTAGTAAATGGAGATGGTTTAAAGGATAGTAAAACAAATAATACAAACATGGCAATTCTTTGTACTGTTAATTTAACAGATCCTAGTGTAGATACAACTGAACTTGGAAGAAGTATTGCTATTGAAACTTTAAAAGCAGGAGGAGGAATTCCAATTGTTCAAAGGGTAGGTGATTTTAAACGTGGAGGAAGATCAAAAGTTGATACCTTTAATGACGGAATATATTCTAGATTAAAACCTACTCTAAGGGTTCCTAAGCGTGCTTATCCTGGAGATATTACACATGTTTATCGTGCTAGAGTTATAGATAATATTAGAGAATTTTTAGGAGTTATGGATAATATCTTTCCAGGTTTTATGGCCTCTGAAAATTTATTATATATCCCCGAAATAAAATTTTATGATACAGATTATCCCACTACTAAAAATTTAGAAACAAATTTAGAAAATTTATTTGTTGCAGGAGATGGAGTTGGAAAAAGTAGGGGCATTATTGGTGCAGGTTTAACTGGAATTTTAGCTGCAGAAGGAATAATTAATAAAAATGGATAGAAGAAATTTTATTAAATATTTATCGATAGGTGTTGCAAGTACTTTTATTCCAGATAATATTTATTCTAAATCAAAAACTGATATTTATTTAACTATTGATGATGGTCCAAGAGACTCAATGAAAGATATTCTTTCTTCATTAGGCGATAATTCTTCAACATTTTTTATGATAGGTAGAAATTTGGAAAAAAATAAAGAAATTGCTAAAAATGCATTAGAAAAAGGACATTTAATTGGAAATCATACATATAGTCATTATAAATTTTCAAACTTAAGTATGGGTATGGTCAAGGAAGAGATTGAAAAAACACATAATCTTATTGATGAAGTATATAAGGATGTTTCAATTGAAAATCCAAAATTATTTAGATTTCCTTATGGAGATAGAGGATCTAAAGAAAATAAAAAAGAAATATCTAAATTTCTTGAAGATTTGGGCTATAAAACTTATTTTTGGAATATTGATTCTGAAGATTGGAAGTATTATAGGGGAAGAAAATCATTAGATGCAATTCTTGATGAAGTAGATAAAGTAAAAGATAATGAAATAATATTATGTCATGATTTAGATATTACTTCAAAATATATAATACCTCATTTAATATCTAAGAAAAAATATAATTTTAAAACGTTATGATTCAACTATTTGGAATTTTTTATTCTTTTTTACTTTTTTAAGTTCGAATTTTTTAATTCCTTTCTCTTCAGCATATTTATTTGCCGATTCTTCTGTTTTGAAAGTTTTAGGACCAACTTTTCTAGGCATATTTCTTAATCTTGCTCTATGTGGTTTATGTGTACCTAGGCCAGTTTTTCTTTTTGCCCTTGTATGAATTTTCTTTACCATGATAAATTTTGTTAAAATGGGAGATTTATAAAGTTAACTATTCAACTGTCACAGACTTAGCTAGATTCCTTGGTTTATCTACATCAATGCCTTTTAAATCGGCTATATGATATGCTAATAATTGTAATGGTAAAACATTCATTATAGGAGATAATTCTTTTAGAGTATTTGGAACTTTTATAGTATAATCTGCTAATTTTTTTATTTCATAATCATTATCGTTTTTTATTGCTATTATTTTTCCTTTTCTGGATTTAACTTCTTGCATATTGCTTATTATTTTTGGAGATAAATCTGATTTTGTTGCCAAAAAAACAACAGGCATATTCTCATCAATTAATGCGATTGGACCATGTTTCATTTCTGCTGCAGGATATCCCTCTGCATGAATATATGATATTTCTTTAAGCTTTAATGCACCTTCCAGGGCTACAGGAAAATTGATTCCTCTCCCTAAGTATAAAAAATTTTTAGAATCCTTGAATTCTTTTGCAATTTTTTTAATTTTATTTCCATCTTTTAAGAATTCTTGTATCTTATCTGGTAAAATTTTTATTTCTTCTATTAATTCTTGTTTTGAAGACAATCCTTTTTCTTGTCTTATGTATAAGGACAATAATGCTAAAGATAATACTTGTCCTGTGAATGCTTTTGTAGATGCCACTCCTATTTCTGGACCTGCATGAATGTATATTCCTGAATCTACTTCTCTTGAAATTGTTGATCCTACTGTATTTATGATTCCTATTGTATTTATTTTATTAGTTTTTGCTTCTCTTAATGCTGCTAGTGTGTCTGCTGTTTCTCCAGATTGGGAAATTGCAATTACTAAATCATTTTCATTGATTATTGGTTTTCTATATCTGAATTCTGAAGCATAATCTACCTCTACTGGAATATTTGTTAGGTCTTCTAGAAGATATTTTCCTATTAAGGCAGAATGCCAACTTGTTCCACATGCTAAAATAATTATTTTATTTGTTTTTTTAATATCGAAGTTTAATGTTAATTTTATTTTATCGATTATTCTTCCCCTTATTGTGTTCTCTAATGAAGTTGGTTGTTCGAAAATTTCTTTTAACATAAAATGTTTGAAACCTTTTTTTTCAATTTTATCTAAAGACCATTTGATTTCATGAATTTCCTTATCTATATGTTTTCCATTAATATGTTTTACTTCATGATTATCTTTTGTAATTTTTGCTATTTCATTGTCATTTAGATAAATTACTTTTTTTGTGTGATTTAGTATTGCGGGGACGTCTGAAGCTATGAAATTTTCATTTTCCCCTATTCCTATAATTAATGGTGAACCTTTTCTTGCTGTAATTATTTCTTTATGATTTTTATGTATAACTGCTAAACCGTAAGTTCCTTCTACTAATTCTAAGGCTTTTATTGTTGCTTGTTCTAAATCACCATTATAGAATTTTTCAATTAAATGTACCAATATTTCTGAATCTGTTTCGGATTTTAACTGATATCCTTCTTTTTCTAGTAATTCTTTTAATGTGTTATGATTTTCTATGATTCCGTTATGGACTATAGATATTTCATTAGTTTTATTTAAATGGGGATGAGCATTTATTTCATTGGGTTCTCCGTGTGTTGCCCACCTGGTATGTGCAATTCCTAAATTTCCTTTTGGAAGATTTTCTTTTTCTAATTCTTTTAATTTTCCTTCTTTTTTTATAGTTGTTAGAGAATTATTTAGAACTGTTAGACCTGCAGAGTCATATCCCCTGTATTCTAATTTTTTAAGTCCTTCAATTAGAATTGGAGATGCCTCTTTTTCACCAATATATCCCATTATTCCGCACATATTGAAGTTATTTGAAACTCTTTTTTAATGTTTGTGTAAGAAAACTCCTTATTTTAATAATAATTTATCAAAGAGAGGTAATGCATCTTTTGGAATTTCCGAATATTTTCCTCTTAAATTTGTAGGCATTACAGAAACTATCTTTTTATTGTAATATGGCTCTCTTCCTGGAACATAATTATCTCTTCTTAGTTCCATATAATTGTAATAATGAATATATGCACTTGCTTGTTGAGCATACTCTTTTGGATTTAAAGGTAAATTAAATTTTTTTATTTTTTTAACAGATCTTCTTTCACAATCTAATTCTAATTTTTTAGTTAATTCAAAACATTTTTTAAGAAATTTTTGTGGAAATTCTTCCCCTAATACCCAACGATAAACTATATCCTCTGCATCTTCACCCTTATATCCTGAATTTAACCAAATATTAGATTGTTCTCTCCATTGATCAAAATGAGAGTACTCATGTACTAATGTTTCTAACCATCTTTTTCTCTTTTTTTTCATTGCTGTTGCTAAAACCATATCTTCTTCTGAAAAATATCCATTTACTTTTACTCCATCGGCCCATAAATAGGTATGATTAGGTAAATATAATTTAACTCCATTTTCTTTGGTGTCTTGTTGAACATAATCTAAGAAATAGTTAATATTTTTGTTATTTGTTTTTTTCATTAATAATTGGGTTTGTTAGTATGTATAAAAAGTAATTGGTGATTATATTAATTAAATAGTATTAACATTTATAAATTGATTATAATTCTTTTTTTCCATGGGTAATTTAAAATATCATGAAGCTAAGGGAGCAATTGAATCTAAAATAAGTGAATTGACCATTTACCTAAATAACTTTTTGGTTTTAAATTTATTTTCATATTTTATCATTCATATCATTTTATTTTAATCTTTTAAATGAATAAAAAATCATTTTCCAATGTTGAACTATATGGATAATTATGAGGATAAAAAATATAGGTTGAATTATTTTTGTGAAAGGTAAATTAATAAATTTTGAAAGAATCATTAATATAAAATCATAATTAATAAGTAATTTATAACCCATTTATCTTTTTTCATATTATTAGTTTTAATTATTAAGTATATAAATATTTTTATTAATAAATGTTAAAAATCCTTTAGATAAACTTTAAAAAGCAAAGAAAGTTATTTA
>CAYUWX010000002.1:19523-52978 GCA_964448715.1 Candidatus Woesearchaeota archaeon | reverse complement strand
AAATTGTCCTGAATGCTCATCCCATTATCAAGAACATATAATAAGTAAAATTCTTGATTCTGAAGAAGAATAATTTCAATCAAAACATATTTAAATTAAGTTTTTTTTATTAAATTAGCTTGATGTGGGTCGAACGGGTTGAGTTATGTATTAACTAACTATGAATCCTTTTTCAACATTAAGTTATTGGGTCTGTAGTTTAATCTGGATAGAATAAGTGGTTTCGGCCCGCTTGATCCCGGTTCAAATCCGGGCGGACCCGTTTTTATTAAAATGCATCCATTTGTTAAAGAATATAAGGAAGAATGCGAAAAACATGAAAATAGTGAAGATGCTATTTCTATGAAAAATTATATGAAAAGTGAAATACTATTTTATGGAATTAAAACTCCTGCTAGAAAAAAAATTTATTCTAATTTACATAAAAAATATCCTTTGAAAACTTTTGATGAATGGTATCAAGTTATTAATGAATTATGGGATGCTCAATATAGGGAAGAAAGATATGCTGCTTTAGATATTCTTGGGAAGTATAACATCTATCACACTTTGAGGATTATACCTTTAATCGAACATCTTATTGTTACAGGTGCTTGGTGGGATTATGTTGATTGGATATCTTCTAGAGTTGTGGGCGATTTATTAGATAAATATCCTTCTGAAATGAAAAAAACTTTAGAAAGTTGGAATAAATCAAAACATATGTGGCTAAGAAGAACTTCGATTATTGCCCAATTAAGATTTAAGGAAAAAACTGATGAAGAAATGTTGTATTTATTTATTAAAAATACTGCACATGAAGAAGAATTTTTTATTCAGAAAGCAATTGGATGGACATTGAGAGAATATGCTAAAACAAATCCTGGATCTGTTAAGAACTTTATTAATTCTAATAAATTGTCTAATTTGAGTAGAAGAGAAGGATTAAAACATTTAAATAAAAAGATTTAAAAGTATTCAATTAAGTTTAGTAGTTATGAAAAAAGAAAATCAAGTTGGTATTAGTATTAAAAAAGATGAAAATTTCTCAGAATGGTATACTCAAGCCATTTTAAAAAGTGAAATGGCAGATTATACTGCAGTTTCCGGATCGATTGTATATAGGCCAAAAAGTTATGCTATATGGGAAACTATTCAAAGAGAAGTAGATAAAAAACTAAAAAAACTTGGTGTACAAAATGCTTATTTTCCATTATTAATTCCTGAAAAATACTTAATGAAGGAGACGGAACATGTTGAAGGGTTTTCTCCAGAAGTTGCATGGGTGACGCATACAGGAAATTCTAAATTAGATGAAAGGTTGGCAATAAGACCTACTTCTGAAACAATTATGTATCCTTCTTATGCAAAATGGATTAGATCTTGGAAAGATTTACCTTTAAAATTAAATCAGTGGAACAATGTAGTAAGATGGGAATTTAAACATGCAGTTCCATTTTTGAGAGGTAGAGAATTTTTATGGAATGAAGGACATACTGTTTTTGCAAAAAGAAAGGAAGCTGAAAAAGAAATGAAAGATATAATCAAATTATGGGATTCATTTTGTAAAGATTACTTAGCTTTACCTTCTTTAGTTGGTCAGAAATCGGAAAAAGAAAAATTTGCTGGTGCCGAATATACTTGGAGTACAGAATTTATGATGCCAAATGGAAAGGCAATCCAAGGACCTGATACTCATTTTGATGGACAAAATTTTGCAAAAGCTTTTGATATTAGTTTCTTAGATGAAAATGAAAAAAAACAACTTCCTTACCAAAATACTTGGGCAATTAGTACAAGGATGATGGGCGTTATGTTTGCTATACATGGAGATGATAAAGGACTAATATTACCACCTAAGGTTGCTTCTGAAAAAGTAGTGATAGTACCTATTTTATTTAAAAAAGATAAGGATAAAGTTTTAAAAAAATCAAAAGAAATTAGGAAAAAATTAAAAAAATATAATGTTATTTTTGATGATCGTGAAGATTATAGTCCTGGGTGGAAATTTAATGAATGGGAATTAAAAGGTATCCCAATTAGAATTGAAATTGGCCCCAGGGATATTTTAAAAAATCAAGTTGTTTTAGCTAGAAGAGATACTAATGAAAAGAAATTTGTAAAAATAGCTAACCTAGATAAGGAAGTTGGTAAGTTATTAGAAGATATTCAAAATAATTTGTATGAAAGAGCAAAAAAATTGTTAGATGATTCCATAGTTCTAGTTTCTAGTGTTTCCGAACTTAAAAAAACTGCTAGTTCTGGAAAAATTGGAAAAACTAATTGGTGTGGTTCTGTTGAATGCGAAGAAAATATAAAAGAAAAGACAGGTGCTAAGAGTTTAAATAGTGAATTTAACATTAGGGGTAAGGGTAATTGTTTTGCTTGTAAATCTAGTTCAGAATTTGTTACTTATTTTGGAAGAAGTTATTGAAAACCGATTAGTAATGATGCCCAATCTTTTTTTATTTTAGTTTTTTTTATTAAATATTCATGTAATTTTTTAGAAGGTGATGCAGATATAGAATTTTTTATTTCTTTGAATGGTATTGGAGGAAAGATGGTTTCATTTCCAATTTTTTTTACAATCTTTTCTCTTGGTTCCCTGAAATTAGAATCATGAAAAACTAATAATACATATTTTTTATTTAATACTTCTTCTACTCCTGTGTTATTGGGATTATTTAAAATTCTAATTTGATTTATCTCTTTATTTGAAAGATATTTAGGTTTATGTAATCCTTTTATAAATCCTAATTTTATTTTCTGAAAAAATTTATTAATTTCCAATACCATGGTAAATTATTCACCTTTATTTTTTGCATATATTTTTGATCATATGAATTATCATATTCGTCTTTAAATGATATATCTATTTTAATCTTTTCTGAATTTAAATCTTTAGTATTAAATCCTAAACTAAATGTTTTATCTTTATATAATTCATCTATTTCCACTGGTTCAAAATTATTAAAATTTAAAATTATATTATTTATAGGAGTTTCAGAGTATATTGTTACGGGTAGTTCTACTTCTTCCCCATAATTTACTTCTGTTAAATTAAATTTAGATACTTTTAATTCTGGTTTATATATCAAAGATAATAAAATACTTCTTTTGATTTTTAAATTTTGATTTTTTAAAGTTATTATTTTTAAGCTTTCAGTTGAATTAATATTGAATTCGATTTCTTTTTCTTGATTTTTTCCCATATTAAATTCTTCACAAATTTCATCTATACAAATGGATAAATCATTTATTTGATTGTTAAAAGTTCTAATTATACAATTTATTTTTTGATTTTCAAATGAGTAAAAATAATTTTTTGAAGGATTACAATTTAAAACTATTTGATTAGAATATTTATCTTCCTCTTCTGGGCTTAATGATTCTACCATCTCTTCTGATTCTTCTAATGTTATTTTTTTATAATTTTCTGCAAAAGCTATAGTGGTTGAATCTTTTGATCCAAATAAATCTATACTTTCAACAGTAGTAGTGTATATATAATTTTCTTGAACATCTTCGGGTATTTCAAGTATCCAAAAAATTTCTTTTTGTTCTTGTGGCCTTAATGCAATCTGTTTTATGTTGTCTTCTGTCATTTCCGGTGCTTTAGTAATTATTATTTGATTAGAAATATATTTATCAAATGGATTAGTTATTTTAACTCTAATTGGTACAAAACTTCCGGGTGCAACTTCATTTTCCAATGCATTTATAGAAATATCAAATATTGGACTTATTTCATTCCCTAATTCTTTTATTTCTGCAGAAGTAAATATTCCTTGTTCCGTATTAATTGAAATATCTCCCGAATAATCCCAATTGTAAGCTATTGAAGAATCAGAATCTTTTGATTTTTTTAATGATATATGAGTAGGATCTATCCATCCAAATTGCCCATATGTTACATCATAAGGAACCCACCCATAATTAGGATAATAAACTTCTGCCCATCCATGATTTCCAAAATCATTATTTAAATTTGTATATGCAACTCCTGAAACATACCTTGCAGGAATACCCATCGATCTAACCATTGAAATAAATAATGTACTTATTTCGTCACATACTCCATATTCATGTTCTAGTGTCCATGATGATTTTTGAGATATTGTTTCTGTTAAAGTGTTTAAATCATATTCTATATTAGTATTAATCCACTCTGCAATTTTATGTACTGCTAAATATGCATTATCTTCGTTTCCTATAATTTCTGAAGTTTTTGAAATTATTTCAGGAGTGATATCTATTATTTCTTCAGATTGAAGATAAATTTGTTGTTCATTTTCTATTTGTTCATATGGAAAATAAATTTCTTGAATTTTGAAAATTTTATTATTTGTAGTTATGTCTGCAGAATAACCAAAATTATATGTTAGATTTTTTTCATTCCATTCAAAAGATATGTGTTCATTTTTTATAACTTCTGCATTAGGTGTTGAAAATTCATCAATTAGATTTATTTCTTGATTATCATCATTACCTGGAAAAAGTTGAGATGTTGCAGTTAATGTGTTTAATATACCATTCCCCTCTAAGTTTATTGTTGCATCAAATAAAAATTTTATATCTATATTTTGATATGTTCTATAACTTTCTTGAGCTATAACTAAATTAAATGTTAATAAAAAAATTAATATTAATATTATTTTTTTCATTTTAAATATTCTTTGAATCTTTCTATAAACTCGTCATATTGTCTTTTAGATATTGAGGCACCGCATGCATTTTTATGTCCTCCACCAAATCCTTCTAACCCTTCTAATGATTTTTCTAATATCTTTCTAATATCTACTTTATCACTTCTTATACTCATTAAAACTGCATCTTCTTTTTGTTTGATTACCATTACTATTTTTTCAGGATGTTTATATATTAAATAATTTGAAATTATGCTGGTGTAAGAATTTTTTGTTTTTGGTAAATCAAAAATAAATAATTTGTCTTTTTTTGGTTTTTGTCTTTTTACTATTTTCATTAAATTATTGTACTCATTTAACACTTGTTTAATTTCTCTTGCTATAAATTTTGTTCTTGGAGTTTCTAATTTAAATAATTCATAGGGGTCACCTATTTTTAATAATAAGTTTGCTATTCTATGTACTTTTGATGTTTGTTTTTTTAATGAAAATGCAAATACATTAATTATATCACCTAATTTAGAATCAAAAATTGCCTCTGGAGGATTTTTTATTTTTTCAGGTAGTAAATCTGGGTATTTTTTTGAAAATTTTTTTGCAAAACTTGGGTAGTACCAGTCTGATATTGAACCCACTGTTCCTAATAATAACTCTTTTTCTTCTGCTATCTTATATGCCATATAGGTTGTTGGTACAGTTTTTGAACTATTCAATAATGGATTAAAATATTTTACTCCTTTACGTTTGATTGGTTTATGGTGATCTAACCAAATAATTGGGACATTTGTTTTGTCTATAAATTCTTGATCTATAATGGGAATATCTAAAACAAAAATAAAATCTGGAGAATATTCTTCTACTTTATGGTAAAGATTTAAGTCAAGTGTTGATTTAGTTTTAAGAACTGCTCCCTTTCCCTTATCTATATATTTTTTAAGAATTAAGTATGAACATAGTCCATCTGGATCATCATCGAAGAAAAATAATGGGTTTTCAGATTTCTTTAGATACTTTCTAAACTCTTCTATTTGTGTTTTTTTAAGCATAATTAAAAATTAAAAAAGAAGTTTATAAGTTTTACTTAGAACGACCCTTGTTAGCTCTTCTACTCGGTCTAATTTTCTCGGCACCCTTACCCTTCTTGCTTAAACCCCTAGATTTTTTAGCAGCAGATGTTAAACCGTGTGTCACTCTTCTTTTGTTTGCACCTTTTCCAATCCAGTTTAATTTTTTATCTGCTTTAATTGCGGAATGTTCTGGATCAATAAGAATAATTTCAAACCAATAATGTTTTCCATCTTTTCCTACCTTATAAGAATTTAAAACTTCTAAATTTTTGTAATATTTTTGAGCTCTTTGTTCTGCAATCCATTGATAAGACATTCCAACAATCTTTTTTCTTCTTGCCGCTTTTGATCTTCTACCTTTTTTTATTTGTTCTCTTTTTCTTCCACCACGAATAACTCTTACTCTTACCATTACAAAACCTTGTTTTGCTTTGTAACCTATTGATCTGGCGGAGGCAATATTTGTTGGTTTTTCAATTCTTATTATTGCAGGTTCTCTTCTCCAAGTAATTAATCTGTCTCTCATTAATCCTTTTTCCGGAGATTTCCAAAGATTTTTTAATAATTTATACATAATAGAATTTGTGAAGATGTTTTGTTTATAAATGTTTCTAAATGTATTGTCAAGTATATAAATTAAATATTTAAAGAACTTTTAACTCCTTAAATTATGAAAAAGAGTGGATATTCTCAAAGAGACTTAATTAAATTTAATTTTTCTAATTTAGATCTTAATTCTAATGAATTTTTTGGTAATTCTCCTCCTTCTATTTTCGTAGGAAGAGTCGGTTATCCTAAAGTTAATGTGGGCGTTTTAAGTCCTGTTCAGAAAAATGAAAATTCTTTTTTGATGGATAATCCTTCGGAATGGATAAGGCAAGGTTTGAAAGATATAGATATTCTTAAATTGAGATCACAATTAGTTAATGCGAGATTTCAAAATAGTATAAAAAATTTTGATAACAAATTAGTTGATTTAAGTCAGGAAGTAGGTATGGCCTCTAAACCTGTTGATATGGAAGTTTTTCTAAAAAATAAACCTCAAAATATGCTTAAACTTGAAAATGTGGCAAAACCTCTGAGCAATAATGCGGATGTTAAAAATATTAAATTAACTGAAAATCCTAAAATAAAAAGTTCTGTAGATAAAATTACTTCTGATTCCGATATGAAATCTGTTCAGGGATTGTATAAATTATATCAAAAGGGATTTGATGATAATTTTTTATCAAAAATTTTATCTATTGGTTTACTTGGTGTTAAAAAAAATCGAAAATTAGTTCCCACTAGGTGGAGTATCACGGCAACAGACGATAGTATAGGTAAAGAAATTTTAAAAGATATTAGATTTTATCAAGAAATCGATTATCAAGCTTATTTTTCAGGATATTTAGGAAATTATTATTTGATATTATTTTTTCCAGATATTTGGGGTTTTGAATTATTTGAAATGGAAGTCCCTATGAAAAAAAATATTTGGAGTAAACAATGTAAATTTTATGCAACTGATTATGAAGATTATTTTGGAAGAAAAAAATATGCTGAAGAAACTGCTGGAGGATATTATGCTTGCAAATTACCTATCCTAGAAAGGTTAAAAGGTTTGAAAAAACAAGGAGGAGTTTTAGTGTTTAGATTTATTACTTCTGAAGATAAATTTCCTTTAGGTGTTTGGGTATGTAGGGAAGCAACTAGAATGTCATTAAGAAATAAAATCAATCTTAATTTTGATTCAAAGGAATCTTTATTGAATTATGCTAAGGCCAAATCATTAAAAAAGTTTAATTTTAATATTGAAATTTTACTAAGGCAAAGTAAATTATTATCTCGAGCTAAGAAACAATCTAGATTGGGTAGTTTTGTTTAACCCAAAAATTTTATATAATCAATGAATTTTGTTTTATTATGGTTTTAATTACATTTACTGAAATAATTGAATTGGCAATTACTTCTTTTATTTTGGGATTTATTTTTATGGGATTATTCCCAAGAAGACCTAAAACTGTTTATGATATGATGCACCCTAAAAAGTTTAGATGGGATGATTTATGGTTTGCAATAAAAATTGCTGCACCTGCTGTTGTTTTACATGAACTTGCTCACAAATTTGTTGCTATGGCCTATGGCTTTGCAGCAACATTCCATATGTTCCCATTAGGTTTAGGAATAGGACTATTATTGAGATTATTCAATTCTCCTTTTTTATTAATTGCCCCGGGATATGTTAGTATTAGTCAAGAAGCATTTACAAATGATTTTGCATATAGGTTGATTGCTTTTGCTGGACCACTAACTAATCTAGTTTTATGGTTTGGTGCATTTATTGCAATAAAATTGTATAAGGAAAAATTAAGTAGAAATCATTTAGCAATATTATTATTCACAAGAAATATTAATTTATTATTATTTATATTTAATATGATTCCTTTTGGCCCATTAGATGGTGCAAAAGTATTTTTTGGAGCCCCTTAAGCTGTTGCTTCAACTATACTTGATTCTTCAGAAACTTCTTCAAGTAAAGATAGCTCTTTTTTAATTTCTTTAATTATTTTAGAATTGTCTTGTTCTTTTAAAATTTTACCACATTCTGCACATAAAAAATTATTTTCCATTGCACGATCAAATTTTGTTCTTAAACATTTAGATGAACAAGTATAAAAAATTGATGAATCTTCTCTTTCTAATCTCTTTTTTAAATTAGTGATTCTACTATCTTTCATTTTTTTTATCATAGAAATTGATTGTGGATGATTAAAAGTCCAATAATAAATATACCATCCTTTTTTCTTATCTTTTTTTCTTGTGAAAGTGATTAAATTGTTTTCTTGTAACCTATACAATCTGTTCCTTAACATATTCATAGGGATTTCAAGCTTTTCAGAAATTAGAAATTCAGAGATATTTTCACCATTTTCTAATATATATTCTACTACTTCTACAGTATCTTCTCCTGCAACTTGTGCAACAAGTGAATTTATCTCATTTCTGTTTAATTCTTCCATTTTTTGATAGTATATTCTTAATTTTCCTGTTTAAAAATGTTTTTATTTTGTATTTTTGCCACATGTGAATGGTAAAGAAACTTTATATATTGTAAAATTAAGAAAATATTAACCTTTGGAGGTGTTATTAAATGTCAATATTTGGAAAAAAGAAAGAAAAACATGCAAAATTTGATTCTGAAATTCCCTTATTTAACAAAGATTTACCTGAAAAATCATTTTCTAATAGTACCGAATCTCCTAAAATGAGAGGATTTGAACATGATTTTGGAACAATAAAAAAAGAAATAGGCAAGCCTAAA
Organism: Candidatus Woesearchaeota archaeon; assembly: GCA_964448715.1. Lineage (GTDB taxonomy): Archaea > Nanobdellota > Nanobdellia > SCGC-AAA011-G17 > PNOQ01 > JABIBT01. Next base: position 43,982 of record CAYUWX010000002.1, on the reverse strand, counting down.
CAAACTATTCCCTCATTGAATATTCCTAAAAGAAATAACGGGGCGATTCATTCTGTAGATAGACCTACTCCTGTAGGAGATCAACCAATATTTGTTAAAATAGAAAATTATAAGGAGTCTATGGATGGCATAGATAAAATAAAATCTCTTTGTAAAGATGCCGATAAGTTATTAGATGAAATTCATAAAATAAGAATTGAAGAAGATAAAGAATTAGAAAAATGGCATAAGGATTTAAATCAAGTAAAAGAAAAATTACTAACAGTTGATAAAAAATTATTTGAATTGTGATAATCAATGGTTAAAAAAAGAAAAACTTCCACAAAAAAGAAAGAAAGTATTCCTAAAGATGGTGATGTAACTTATGTAAAAATAAGTGGACCAAATCAATTAAGAAAAGAACTATTAGAAACTGCTATTGGTTCTGCTGAACTCCTAAAACAATGGGAAAGTTATCATAAACTTAAAGAAGAAAAAGCTGTAGCTTTTAAAAATTTAAATAAAGTTATGAAACAAATTGGTAAAGAAGTTAGTTTAATCAAAAAATATTTGCCTAAGAAAGAAGATGTAAGTGGTCTAGAAAAAGAAAAAAAGGAAGTTGAAAAAACTTTAAAAGAAAAGGTTGAAAAAATAAAAAAACCTGAAATAAAGAAGGAATTTGGCTCACATATTGATAAAGAAATTGATGACATTCAAAATAGATTAAAAAATCTAAATATTTAGAATATAGAAAAGATTTTAAACTATATTTTTCTTTTTATTTTTTATGAATAATTTAAAAAAAAGATATATTGAATTTTTTAAAGAAAAAAAACATAAAGAAATTAAAAATAGTTCTTTAGTTCCTGAAAATGATCCAACAGTATTATTCACAACTGCGGGCATGCATCCATTAGTTCCATTTCTTTTAGGAGAAAAACATCCTTCTGGAAAAAGATTAGTAAATGTTCAAAGATGTTTAAGAACGGGAGATATTGAAGAAATTGGTGATGACTCACACCTTACCTTTTTTGAAATGTTTGGTAATTGGTCTTTAGGAGATTATTGGAAAGAAGATGCAATTAAATATACTTTTGAATTTTTAACTTCTGAAAGATGGCTTGGCTTAGATAAATCTAAATTAGCTGTTTCTGTTTTTAAGGGAGATAAAAATATTTCAAAAGATGAAGAAAGTGCTAAAATTTGGAAAAAAGTAGGTATCCCTAAAAAAAGAATTGCATTTTTAGGAAAAAAAGATAATTGGTGGGGCCCCGCAGGTAAAACTGGTCCGTGTGGACCTGATAGTGAAATATTTTATTGGAATTCTGATAAGGAAGTTCCTAGTAAATTTGATGTTAATGATGAGAGATGGGTTGAAATAGGCAATAATGTTTTTATGCAATATAATAAGAATTCTAGTGGAAAATATGAAGAATTAAAACAAAAAAATGTTGATTTTGGCGGGGGTCATGAAAGACTTTGTATGATTTTAGAAAATAAAAATTCTATTTATGAATGTAGTTTATTATTTCCAATTGTTGAAAAAATAAAAGAATTATCTAAATTAGAAAATGAATTTTCTATCAGAAAAATTTGTGACCATTTAAGATCTGCTAGTTTCTTGTTAGGTGATTCTGTAATACCTAATAATATTGAACGAGGTTATGTTTTGAGAAGGTTGATAAGAGTTGCTATAAGACATGGAAATTTATTGAAAATAAATAAAAATTTTACAAAAGATGTTGCAGAAATAGTTATTAGAATAAATTCTGAAAATTATCCTCACTTAAAAGAAAAGAAAAAATTTATTTTAGATGAAATTGAAAAAGAGGAGATTAAGTTTAGACAAACTTTAGAAAAAGGATTAAAAAGATTTGAAAAATTTTCTAAAAATAAAAAAATATCTGGAAAAGAAGCATTTTTATTATTTCAAAGTTTTGGATTTCCTTTAGAAATGACAGAGGAATTGGCGAAAGAGAAAAAAATTAAGATTGATGTTATTGGTTATAAAAAGGAATTAAAAAAACATCAAGAATTAAGTAGAACTTCAACTAAAGGAAAGTTTGGTTCAGGATTGGCTGATACCTCTAAAGAGACTACAAAATTACATACTGCCACTCACTTATTGCATGCAGCTTTGCAAAAAATATTGGGTAAAAATGTTGAACAAAAGGGATCTAATATTACTCCAGAAAGATTAAGATTTGATTTTAGTTTTGATAGAAAATTGGAAGAATCTGAATTAAAAAAAGTAGAAAATTTAGTTAATGAAAAAATAAAAAGGAGTTTGAAAGTTAAAAAAGAAGAGATGGGTGTTAATGAAGCAAAAAAATCTGGTGCCCTTGGTGTATTTGAACATAAATATGGTGGCAAGGTTTTTGTTTATTCTATTGGTAATTTTTCAAAAGAAATCTGTTCTGGCCCACATGTGTCCAATACAAATGAACTTGGTAAATTTAAAATTATTAAACAACAATCTATTGGTTCTGGTGTAAGAAGAATAAAAGCTATTTTAGAATAAAAAAGAAAAAAATTAATTCCAAAACTTAAGTTTTGAAATAAATTCTTTGAAAAAATTTGTTAAAGAGTTTTGTTCCCGTATTGTATTTCCAGTAAATTTCTCAAAATTCGCTTCTTTTGCAACTGCAGATAAAGATTTTGTTGCAAAGTCTCCGAAATTATTAGTCATTATTGAATCTGTTAAAGATTCATAATCTGATGAGTCTCTTGCTTCAAATATAAATTCCATGGGTATATCTCTTTCATCATAATACTCTTCTATTGCTCTTCTTTCATAAATTAATCTTATGTAAGATCCTCCTGTCTTTTCTGCAATAGTTCTCCATTGAGATATTCCTTCTTCATTCATTCCTGAACCTGAGGCAGTATAAATTCTTATATTCATATCTTGTGCTTCAGATACTGCATTTTTCCAATTAGATCGAGATTGACTAAATTCAGGATTATTCCCATAATTGTTACTTTCATATTCTATATTATTCCTTGCAGGTGCATCTCCTACTAAGATTATCATTTTTTCTGCATTGTTTCTCCAATGCATATTATGAATTGCTTCGTTAAGTCCTGCCCCTACTGCTTCTTCATAATCTCCACCACCTCTAGCTTCTAAATTTCTAATAAAACTTACAACTGACCAAGTATTTCTTGTTAATTGTTTAGTTTGAGTTAAATATTCTCGATCCTGATAATCTTTGTAAGTAACTACTCCTACTTTAACATCTACTCTTTGATTGCCAGAATTTATTCTTCCTATGATATTAGTTAATTCTTCCTTAACTGTTCTAATTTCATCATGCATAGATCCTGTTGAATCTACTACAAATACTACATCAAGTTCTACTTGATTACAATTTATATCATTTGGGCCACATTGGTTATGTCCTACAAAATAGTCTTGCACTGGTTCGATATATTCTTCTATGAACTGTGGATCTGTTGCTACAGTTAATGTAGAGAAAATTATCAATCCAATGAAAATCATGCTTAATAATTTTTTCATTTTTTTGAACCTCCTTAAAGTTCTTAGAAAAAGTAAAGAATAAATTTTATTTAAACCTCTTTTAGAGTTTAAATTTATTTGAAGTTATGATTTTTTTCTAAATAAACTTATTAAAAAATTTGTTAGAATTATAAATAATGCCCCCCCTAAAAACCACAATGCATAATTTGGTTCCATGAGTGTTACATTTTGTTCTGCGACTTTTCCAGCAGTTGCAAAGGATTCTGTGGCCCTATCTTTTAATTGAATATCTGGAACAATCGTTTTTGTTTTTTGATATAAATATATTGCGCCAGAACCAACCAAACTTAATAGAGTTATTGGAAGAATATTTTTTAATTTTGATAGTGTTCCTTCTGAACTATCTGGAGAAATTATAATATATTTCTTTGCTAGTTTGTAAACTAACATTTCTTTTCCTTTTTTACTCCAGAAAAATTCTTTAGCTTCAATTAATTTTGCTTTTTTTAATTGTTTAATATTATAATGGACTGTAGGTAAGGGCACCTTTAATTCTTTTGATAATTCTGATTTTGTTGATTCATTATGTTCTATTAAATAAGCTATTATCTTTTGTGCTGTTTTATTTGACATAGCATCAGCTACATTTTTTGAATCTTTCATTGATAACAGCATAAATGTTTCATCTACCATATTTTTTATAATAAAAGTTAATTTATAAATGTTATTTTATGTTTAAATTGATTTAAAGTTTAGAATCATACTCTTTAATTAAATCATTTATTTCAGAAAAGTTAGTTATTTCATATGCTATTTTTTTAATTCTATCATTTTTTGGATTAATAACTATAGGTAGGGCTACTTTTTCTAACATCGTGATATCATTTCCATTATCCCCAATATAACAAATATGTTCTTCCATATTCATAAAAGAATAATTTTCCTTAAGATATTCTTCTAACCATTGATCTTTTCTATGAATATTTTTCATACTTGTTATAGATTCCGGATTGATAAAATTTAATTTGTTATACAAATAAAAATCTAAATTTAAATCTTCTGAAACTAATTCTGCGGCTAATGAAAATCCTCCTGTAACCATTCCAGTTAAATAATCTTTATCAATTGAATGAAAAAATTCTCTTGCATCTTGTGCATAAGGTATAGGTAATAAAAATTGTATTAATTCATCTTCTGTAAATCCTTCTAATAATTTTAATTGTTCAATTGTCCATTCTAATCCATTTCCTTTTTTATTAGAATAATAATCTCTTACTTCATACCACTTCTTTGTTAAATCACCACCTAATGCATCCCCAACTGCATCCCATGTGCTTCTGTATGGTTCATTTGGATAATTTACTACGGTGCCATCCATATCTGTAATTATTGCTAAAATTGACATATTTGTGGGAATTCACAGCCATATTTAAACTTATTCTATTCGAATACTTGGCTTAGAAGGTATGGCTTTTTTATCTTCTTTTTTTAATTCTATTGTAAGTTTAAGTTCTTTTTCAATTAACTCTTTATTTTTCTTTAGTGTTTCTAATTCTTGTTTTTGAGAAAGTAAGATTTTTGGTATTTTTGATTCATTTCTCACTAAATAAGGAATTATTTTTGATATTCCTTTTCCATGATCTGGATCCATTAACTCTTTTATTAATTTTCCTGTATCTCTTGTTTCTTTTAATTTCTCTTTTAGATTTTTGATTAAATTATATTTCCATTCTTCTGCTATTGCTATAGTTGCTTTTTTTGGTTCTATTTTTAATAAATCAATTATTTTTTTTACATCAAAAATTGTATTTTCTATCAATTCTTGTTGTGCATCAATTTCTGGATTAATTTTTGATTCATTAAATTCTGGCCATTTTTCTTGAGCTACAAATTTTTTGTTATTTAATTTTTCCCATAATTCTTCCGATATATGAGGAATAAATGGAGAAAGTAGCTTAGCTAAAATTTCTATTGATTCCTTAGTTACTTCATTTTTAGATAAAAAGTTTATATAATTAGTTAAATGTATTGTAGACATATTATATTGTAAATTTTCTATTGTTTCTGAAATTATTTTAATAGTTTTATTTTGAATATTTTCTAATTCTTCGGTTGGTTTTTTTATGAAATCTTTTTCTACTAATGGCAAAATTTTATTTATTACTCTTAATGAACCCTCTATTCCCTTTTCTGACCATGCCCTATCTTTTTCAGGAGATGAAATTGAGAATAAGAAAAATCTTGCAGTATCTATACCATATTTTTTAGATATTGTCTCAGGTAGAATTACATTTCCTTTAGATTTAGACATTTTTTCCCCACCTGGCCCACTTAACATCCCTTGATTGAATAATTTAGTTACAGGTTCATCTAAATTTGTTAATCCTAACTCTTTTAGAACCTTAGTCATAAATCTAAAATAAATTAGATGCCCTGTGGCGTGCTCTCTTCCACCTATGTATAAATCAACTGGTGCCCAGTATTCTGCATTTTCTTTAGAAAACATTTCTTTAGAATTGTGTGGATCTGTATATCTGAAAAAATACCATGAAGAATCTATAAATGTGTCCATAGTATCTGTTTCTCTAGATGCAATTCCTTTACATTTTGGACAAATTGCATTTTTATATTCTTTAGAAGATTCTAAAGGATTTCCTCCTGTTGTGAATTTTGCATCTTCAGGAAGTTTTATTGGAAGATTTTCTTCCTTTTCTGGAATCATTCCACATTTATTACAATATAAAATAGGTATAGGGGTCCCCCAATATCTTTGTCTTGAAATTAACCAATCTCTTAATCTATACTGGATTGTTTTTTTCCCTAATTTATTTTTTTCCAAATATTTTGTAATATCTTTTATTGCTTTTCTATTTTTAAGTCCATTAAATTTATCAGAATTAATTAAAATTCCTTCTTCAGTGTAAGCTTTTTCAAGATTTTTTAATTCTTTACCCCTTGGTTGAATTACAATTTCTATAGGAATATCATATTTTTTTGCAAATTCAAAATCTCTTTGATCGTGTGCAGGAACTGCCATAACTGCCCCTCCCCCATAATCTTGAACTACAAAATTTCCAATATAAATAGGTATTTCTTTATTTGTTAATGGATTAATTGCATATTTTCCTATAAATATTCCTTCTTTTTCAACATCTTCAGATGTTCTTGTAAATTTATCTTGGATTAAAACTTTTTTTGTGAATTCTTTAACTTCTTCTTGGTATTTAGTTCCTTTAACTAATTCTAAAACTTTTGGATGTTCTGGGGCAAAAACCATAAAAGTTACTCCATAAATAGTATCTATTCTTGTTGTGAATATTGGAATATCTTCGTTTGTATCTTTTAATTTAAAATTTACAATTGCTCCTTCTGATTCTCCTATCCAATTTTTTTGCATTTGCTTTATTTCTTCTGACCAATCTAATTTATCTAATCCTTCAAGTAATTGTTTTGCATAATCTGTTGTTTTGAAAAACCATTGATTAAGTTCCTTTATTTCCACTTCAGTATCTTCGTGTCTCCAACATTTTCCATTAACTACTTGCTCATTTGCTAAAACTGTATTACATTTTTCACACCAATTTACTGGTGCTGTTTTTTTGTAAGCCAATCCTTTTTTGAACATTTGTAGAAATAACCATTGGTTCCATTTGTAATATTCCGGATTATGGGAATAGATCATTCTTGACCAGTCATAGCTTAGCCCTAATTCTTTTTGTTGTTGAATATAATTTTGAATTGCTTTTTCAGTATATATTTTTGGATGAGAATTATTTTTAATTGCTGCATTTTCTGCAGGTAATCCAAAAGAGTCATAACCCATGGGATGAAGAACATTAAATCCCTTCATTTTTTTATATCTTGAATATACATCAGTTATAGTGTAATTTGACGCATGCCCCATATGTAATCCTGAACCTGAAGGATAGGGATACATGCTTAAACAATAGAATTTAGGTTTTTTTGAATCTTCATTAACTTCGAAGATTTTTTCTTTTTCCCACTCTTTTTGCCACTTTTTTTCTATTTCTTGATAATTCATAATGAATTGTTAATTGAAGATATTTAAATATTTTTGGTTTAGTAAGTTTTATAAAATAAAAATGTTTTCATTTATTGGTGGATCCGTAGCTCAGCTTGGATAGAGCACTAGCCTTCTAAGCTAGGGGTCGAGGGTTCAAATCCCTTCGGGTCCGCTTTTTTTGTGCGCACATGGCCAAGCGGTAAGGCAAGTGGCTGCAACCCACTGATCCCCGGTTCGATTCCGGGTGTGCGCTTTTAATATAATAAGTTAGAATACTAATTAAATTTCAAATTTTTTTGTTTTTTTACTATTTTTCTTTTTATATCTTCTAAATATTAAAAATCCTACAACTAAAATTATTAAAGCTATAATTATGTAATATTTAGTTTTATCTTTTTCTACATTCTCCAAAGAATCATAAAAATAAGAAGAATCATATTCCACAGTTTTTCCAATCATTCTCCTCTCTTTTGTTGCATCAGTATAATATAATCTTACTAAGATCTCGCCATTAGAAGGAATTGCTTCAAAGTCTGCAGTAGTATACTCATTAGAATCTAAATCCCCTACAATATTTCTATTTGACCCTTTTATTAAAATGTTTTCTTGTTTAGGTATTTCTAACGTTAATGCTTCAATATCTTGATTTCCAATATTTAATACTTCAAAAACTAAATTTCTTTCTTGAATATTATGGTCCTGTATATGTATTTCAAAATCAGTTCTTCCATCTTCAATAGTTATATTAAATTTTTTAAATCCATAATTTTCCCAACTAGCATTTGCACCTTCTTTATATCTTAATTCTAATTCATAATCATCTTCAATTGCGTTTTTATCAATTCTAAGTTTATATACTATATTCCAATTATTGCCATAATTATGTCCTGCATAAGTATTTTCATTTAAATTTCTTTTACTTGATCCTTCATCTAATGAAAAAGGGTATGAATAAACTAAATCTATTGAAGCACCATCTTCACAATTGCTACTAACTCCTGTTATTTGAAATAATACTTCTACATATTCTCCAGGTAATGCTGGATGAGGATCTTGATAAATCAAGGCAGAATTTATATTACACTCTGCTTTTACATCCATAGCTAATATTGGCAAGATTGCTAAAATTAATAAAATGAATATTATTTTTTTATCTATCATCTTTTTATATTTTTCTTGTATTATTTTTATTATATAAATCTTTGGTCTATTCTGTTCTTAATGCATCCACAGGATTTATTTTTGCCGCCTTAATTGCAGGAAATACTCCTGAAATTGCCCCAGTTATTACTGCAAATAAAATTAATCCTCCAAATAAATAAATTGAGAAATAAGGACTTAAGAATCCCCAGCCCATATTACTAAGTATCTTTCCAAAAATAAAAGAGATTATCCATCCAAAAAATACTCCAAATATCCCTGCAATAATACCTAAAAGAGAACTTTCAAATAAAAATATTTCAAATATATTTTTGTTTCTTGCCCCCATTGCTTTTAATACCCCTATTTCCTTATATCTTTCTAGAACTGAAGTGACCATAGTATTAGCAGTATTGATTGCAGAAACTATTATAGAAATTAATGCTATTAATATTACAAATATGATTATTATATTTAATGCGCCTGAAAAAGATTCTATTAAATCATCGAAAGATTGAACATAAAAATCTTCTTTTCCCTCTTCTAAATTTCTAGATTTTCTTAAATTTTTTTCTATATTCTCAATAACTTTGTCTAAATTATCTATATTTACTTTTGCAATTATCTGCCCATATGATTCTACTGAAGGAAATAATTCTTCAAATTTATCATTGCTTATATAGAGCTGAGAATCATCTTGAGGATTTCCAACTTCTTCCATAAATCCTACTACTTTTAAATTAACTCCATCTATTTCTATCTTATCATTTAAATCGAATGCTTGATCAAAAATTTTATTCGGAAATTGATAATTATATCCTAAAACAACTTCATTCATATCTCCGGATTTTAATATCCTCCCTCTATCTACTTCTATATTGAATGACTCCATAATGAAATCTTTTTTAGGATCATATCCAATTATGAAAGTGTATTTTTGATCACTATTTTGTTTAACTAAAACTGTATCATAATATAATCCTGTTGCATCATACACTTCTGCCGATTTTTTGACTTTTTCTACATCATCATTATCTAAAATAATTTCTTCAGGTAATCCAAAACCGCCTGCAGTCTTAGGCATAACTATAACTTTATCTGCAGAAGAACTCGAAGTTAATTCATTGGTATAATCATATAATCCATATCCGAAACTAATAAATATGAAAATTGTTGCTATTCCTATCATTATAGAAAAAATTGTTAAAATACTTCTTCCTTTATTTTTATTTAAATTTCTAATGGAGTAATTCATACTTTCTTTGTTTATCATGACCGTAATGCCTCCACCGGATTTTGTTTAGCTGCTTTTATTGCAGGAATTATTCCTGCAATTCCACCTATTAGAAAACTTCCTACAAGTACAGAAAGTATTAAAATTAAATTTATTTCAGGTGATAATTCTGTCCCAATATAATTATTCATCCCGTAAGTTCCAAGAAATCCTATCAATGTCCCAAATAATGCTCCTGCAATTCCACCTACTAATCCTAACAAACTAGATTCAATAAAAAATTGTAAAAATATATGTTTATTTCTTGCCCCAACTGATTTAATTACCCCTATTTCTCTTTTTCTCTCTAATACTGAAGTAGTCATAGTATTTACTATCCCTATAGTTCCTATGAATACTGAAATTAATGCTACTATAGATATAAAAATTTGAACTCCATTTATGATATTATTAACTGTTGAAAGTGTTGCTTCGGGAGTACTAACTTCGAAATCTTCTTCCCCTTCCTTTACTCCCCTTCTTTTTCTTAGAAGATTTTCTATATCTTCTTTGGTTTTGTGTATTTTATCTGTGTTTTTTGGTTCAACTACAATTACATCTACTTCATCACCATAACTAAAAATGTCTTCCATATCATCTTCATTCATAAGAATAATATTATCTTTAAGCATACTTCCTTCTTTTTCTAATATTCCTATAACTTGAAAGTTTTCATCATTTACATAAATAGTTTTTCCTGAAGTTATTTGTTTCCCCTTCCATTTTTCTTTATCATTATAAAAATTATATCCTAGAATTATTTTTCCTGAATCTGAAGGCATCATTAATCTTCCCTCTAAAACATCTATCCCTAACTGGGTATAAACTAAATCTAAATCTTGCTTATTATTTGGTAAACTTCCAATATATTTGTAATCTGTTACTTCATTAAATTCTATTTTACCAGAAATTATATTTCTTTTAACAATATTTTTTACACTACTTAATTTTTCTATTGCATTTGCATCATCTTTTATTAGTGGATCTACAACATTACTTCCTGGCGGACCATATCCGCTTAATCCTCCCGCTTGAACAGTTATGAATTCATTAGTGTCTAACCCTAACTGACTTGCTACTGCTAATTGTAATATTCCACCTAAGGATATTAATGCAACTACTGCAGTAACTCCTATAAAAATTCCTAAAAGTGTTAACCATGATCTTAAACCTCTATGTTTAATATTTTTGAATGCCAAAGAAAACAAATCTGAAATCATTTACTTATTCTCCTTAAGTTTTTTTAATCTTTCTTTACCTAACTTACTCCATCCATCTTTTTTTCCAGTTATTTTTTCAACCTTTCCATCTTTTAACCAATATATTATGTCTGCATGGTTTTTAGCTAAATCTGGATCATGAGTAACCATAATAATTGTTTTTCCTTTTTTATTTAATTTTTCTAAAAATTGTATAACTGTTGCTCCAGTTTTTGTATCTAAATTTCCAGTTGGTTCGTCTGCAAGAATTACTTCCGGAGAGTTTGCTAATGCCCTCGCTATTGCTACCCTTTGCCTTTCACCACCAGATAATTCATTTGAAGCATGATTCATCCTATTTTTTAATTCTACTAATTCCATTAATTTTGTTGATCTAAATTCTCTTTCTTCCGAAGAATAGTTTTGAAAAATCATAGGAATATTTACATTTTCCTTTGCAGTTAAATTAGGAATTAAGTTGAATGTTTGAAAAATAAATCCTATTTTTTTTCCTCTAATTTGCGCTAAATCTGATTCAGTTAATGTCGAGATATCGTTCCCATCTAAGAATATTTTCCCCCTAGTTGGAACATCTAAACTTCCAATTAAATTCATCATGGTTGATTTTCCAGATCCCGATGGACCCATGATTGCCACAAAATCTCCTTTTTTAATCATTAAAGAAACATTATCTACTGCCCTTACAATATTGTTACCCATGCGATAGTATTTACAAACTTTTTCTAATTCTATAATTATCTCCTCTCTTTTTTTCATATGATTGAAATATTAAGGAAATATATAAAATTAACTAAATAAAATAAAAAGAAAGAAAGAAAAATTATCTTTTTCTTCTAAAAATCAAAGTCAAGAAGTATATTGCAATAATTAATAATACAACATCCCCTAATATCCAAAATACTTGTGTCCAAGTTTCTTTATTTAAACCTGGCCATTCACTTGGTAAGAAAATTGTACCATCATTAGATGTTTGATTTCCTTGATTTGATTCTTCATTTTGATCTTGTTCTGCTGAACCACCTGTTGTTTGTAATATTAGAGTTTCTGATTTTTGATCTCCAATGTAATCTTCATCATCATCAAAGAATTTTAATCTAACTGTATAATCTTTTGCTTCAGCATCTCCGGGAATTTGAACTAAGAAATGACCTGAAAATTCTCTATTATTGTCTGAATCATGTTCTAAATCATCTTCTAATTCTAAATATTGAGTTATTGCTAAGTCATCAATATATAATTTAACCATTGAACCATCATTATATGTTTCATCACCAGTATTGATTAAATTGAAACTTATTGTAACTGTATCACCTGCATTAACTGCATTATTTGGAGACATAGTGATGTATTCAAAAGTTACTTCATCATTTTCTTTAACAACTTCTACCTTATCTGAAAATACATATTTAAAATCAAAATCTTTCCAATCATCATTTGATTGTTCATATTCTCCTTCTAATGAAAGAACTATAAAATAATCTCCTTTGTCAACATTTAAAGGTGTATCAAAACTTGCATCAAATGAATCATGTTCGTCATCATCTAAATTGAATTTTGAAAAGTCTACTTCAATATCGTCTCCTTCAGAATCTTCTAATTTTAGTATTTTAACAGACATTTCAACATCATCTAAATTTTCGTGATCATGTTTAGATAAATCTATATCAAATGAAAAATCTTCTCCGGGATAAACTTCTAAATCTGATGGATTTTCTTCATCTAATTTTATCCCATCGTTATTAAAAACATCATTAGTAACATCTATTTCTAGTGATATATCTTTTGTTAAATTTCCCGTTATTGCAATTTCTCCACCGATATTTTGCACCACATAATTTTGACTTGATGCATCTATTCTTACTTCAATAGTTCTATTTTGATTACATGGATCTATTTCTATTGAAGTTGTTTTTGTTATTTCAACACCATCTTCATCATAGAATTTAACATCCAATTGATTAAAATAATCGTTTAATTCATCATCTGAATCTTGAACTTGAAAATATTCTAAATAAACTGTTTGTGGTTCTGTTTCTGTATTTGTTAATATTAATGTTTTTGTTAAATTTCCATCTAATTCTACAGAATTATCTCCAGTTAAACTTGTTGTTATTCCTGAACCAGAATATTGAAGAATTTCAAAAGTTGTGTTTATAGTATTATTAATACCCGTACCATTAAAAGTTTCAAAAACTGTTAAACCGATAGTATGATTTCCTAATTCTAAAGTTTCAGTAAAATTTTGAGCATTGCTTAAACTAGACCCATGTTCTATCCAATTATATGTTAAATTTCCATCCGCAGTTACATCCGCATTAAAATAAACATCTGCAGTATTAGAAGTACATGATGCCATAATTTGACTTCCATTAATTGGACTAGTAATTGATAAACTAGTTATTTCAGCATAATTAACTGCTGAAAGAGAAAATACCATTAATAACATCAAAAAAATTGATATCAAATTTTTATTCATTCTTTAACCCTCCATAAATATGATTATTGTTGTTATTGTGGAGTTGTGAAAGGCTTATAAAGGTTTCTGTGACGTTAAACTTATAAATAGATTTTACTGAAATTTCAGTATGGAATCATATTATTCTAATTTAATTATTAGATTTTTAATAGCTTTAATTGTAACCTTGAATTATAGTTTATTTTATGTTATTTTAATGCCAATTACGGTTTATCTAAGTTATTTTATATTAAGTTTTTTCTATGATGCACTATTAATTGGAAATTCAATAGGCATTAATAATATTGGATATAATTTTATAGATGCGTGTGTTGCTGGTGCAGCATATTATTTATTATTCATCTTAATAATTGGTATTAAGCAATTAAATTTGAAAAAGGGATTGAAGATGTTTTTTACAGGATCTTTGCTTATTTTAGCTATGAATGTTCTAAGAATAATTATTTTAATAGTAATAAGTAATGAATTTGGTAAAAATTATTTTGATGCAATTCATTTATTATTCTGGAATTTTGTTTCAGGAATATATATTGCTTTTGTTTGGATATTCTTAGTTAAGAAATTTAATGTAGATAAAATTCCTTTTTATTCGGATTTAAAATTTTTATTTAAAAAAAGTTTATTTAAAAAAAGCTGAACATAACAAGTGACATAATAGTTGCAGCTACAAAAACACCTAAGGAAATAGTAAATATTGCCTTTAATCTATTTATTTTAAATAACCAAGCTGCTAAAACTCCTGTGTAAGCACCCGTTAAAGGAAAAGGAATTGCTACAAATAAAAATAATGTTGGAAGTTCCCATTTTGTTCCAACCCGATGTTCTATTTTCTTTCTAGTTCTTATAACCCATTTATTAAATAAATAATTATATATTTTAATTTTTAAAAAATATGAATGTAAAGTATCTAAAAAAATGAAAAATATAGGGATTATCAAAATATTTGCTAAAATTGTAAAAATAAATGCCGTAGAAAAATCAATTCCTGTTGATAGTGCATAAGGTAATCCTCCTCTAACTTCTGAAATAGGTAACATACTTAGAATTACTGCTTTTATTAAACTCATTTTTGGAAAACCATTAGATCTTCGGTTGTTAGTTTTTTACTTTTTTTTAATTTTTCTTCAACTTCTTTTTCTTTGGCCTTGATTGCCCTTTCTGTTTCTTTTTTTCCTTTAGAAACTATTTCATCTCCTAGATCCTTGGCATGTTTTAATTTTTCTTTTAATTGTTCATTAACTTGTGAAAATTTTTCTTTAGATTCTATAAATTTCTTAAATGCATCTTCTTGTTCTTTCCGTAATACATTTATTTTTTTAGTTAATTCTAAAAAATCGGAATATGATTCTTTTGGTGAACTTTCTCGAATTTTTTTGTGTGCTTCTTCTGCCTTTTCTTTTGCTTTTGTTATTTTATCGGAAAGTTCTTTTAATTGCTTGAATAAATTTTGAACATCTCCTGCATCTGTAAGTTGTTTTTTAAATTGATTAATTTGTCTCATTACTTCTTGTTCTTTTTTGAATGAAAAACCTTCGGTTTCTATATTAAATTCTAATTTTTCAATTTTTTTAATTAATTCTGCAGGATTAAAAGTTATTTTTTTCTTTTTCATAACTTTTTCTTTTTCTCTATTTAACTTTTGAAATTCTTTAATTAATTTTTGAACTTCTTTATTATATTTATCTCTCTCTTCTTTAAATTTTTGAACTGATTCATTGGATTTATCTTTAGTTGATTTGATTAATTTTATTTTACCAATTAATCCAGAAATATCTTTTTTTAGATCTTCTTTTTTAGAAAACCACCTTTCTTTTTGAATGTTAAGTTCATTTAGCGATTTTTTTAATTCTATTATTTCTTTCCTTAAATTCTTTGATTTTTCTTTGTTCATAACTCATCACTTAAAATGAAAAAATGAAAAAAAAGAAAATTAACCGAATAATGCACCTAACCCTGCTGCGGCTTGTGTGTCGTCTTTCTTTTCTTCTTCTTTCTTTTCTTCTTTCTTTTCTTCAGGTTGTGCTTCTCCTCCTTCAGAAGGTGCTGCACTTACAACTGCTGCTTCTTTGATAGCTTTTTCTATATCTACGCCATCCAAAGCTGCAACTAATGCCTTTACTTTAGTATCATCAGCTTTTGCTCCAGCTGCATCCATAACTTTTTTGATACTTTCTTCATTAATTGTATTTCCTGATTTATGAATGAGTAATGCTGCGTATATTAATTCCATTTTATTCCTCCATAAATTATGAATTTTCTTCTACTGGTTTTTCTTCAGTAGGAGTTTCTTCTTTGTTGTCTTGTGATTCTTCTACTGGTTTTTCTTCAGTAGGAGTTTCTTCTTTGTTGTCTTGTGATTCTTCTACTGGTTTTTCTTCAGTAGGAGTTTCTTCTTTAGTCTCAGGGACTTTAGTTGATAAGGCAAGAGCTTCTCTTTCTGCCTTTTGTAATAATATTTCAGTAGTCTCTTGAGTAGGATATGAAACAAAAACTGCTAAGTTTAATGCTTCTCTTACAGAATTTTGTAAGTTTTCTAAATATTCTTTTTCACTTATTGATAGAACATCTGATTTGAATACTTGGCCATCTTGAAACATAGATTTTAAGTTTAATCCTATTTGCATAGGTTCTATTCCAAATTTGTCCATTACTCCAGTTTGTTCATTTGTTAAAACATCTCCGGCTTTTGCAACTGTAGAATCTTGTTTAACTACAATTTTTCCCTCTTCAACTGCTGCAACTATTCCAGCTTGCCCTAATTCTCCAATTATTGGCCCCGGTGGAAACTCTGTTGGTCCGGCAGGAATTACTATATCTTTTGGAGCTATTTGTCCAGGTTTTGCTGCAATGCTTGATTTATTATTATCTAAGGTTTTTGCTATTTTAAAGGCATCTTCTTCTGTAATTAATAATGCAGGAATACACTTTTCTAGATCTTTTTCTAATTCTTCTATTCCTTTTTTTTCTTCTTTTATTTTTTCTAATGCTAATTTAATTAACGCTTTTTTTGTAACAGTAACTAGCATTTTTGATTTTAATTTTGATTTAATTTGTTGAAATTGTGCAGAAGGCAAGCTAGTTAAATCTAGAATTCCAATATTTTTTGCTTCTTTTAGCAATTTAGTAATTCTTACTAATTCTTTTTTCTTTGCTTCTGAAACATGTGCCATTATTCTTTCTTAACCTCTACTTTCTTTTTTTCATGAACAACCGGTCCTTTTGCAGTTACTTCTACCGCCGGACTCATTGTCATTTTTATGAATATGGATTTAATATTGTCTTTTTCTCTTGGAATTGAGTGTAAAACAGTATTATATGAACTAAAAATATTTTCTATTATGTCTTCATCCGACATATTTTCAAAACCCATTTGTGCTTTTACAACTAATTGATCTTTTGTTACAAATCTAACTGTAGAATCTATTTTTGCTTTAATTGGTTCTAAAGAAGGTATAATTCCTGGAACAATACATCCTGCCTTAGGATTTGGCATCTTTCCTTTTGGTCCTAAAATTTTACCAAATGCGGTAGCAATGTCACTCATTAGATTTGCTTGTGCTAAGAAATAATCGTAAGATGATGCTAATTTTTTAGTTAATTTTTTATCTTTAGTATATTTTTGAAAATCTTCTTTTAAAATTACTTTATCAAATATTTTTGCTTTTGTTGATAATTCTTTATCTATTAATGCACAAATTTTAGGATGTTTTGGCCTAGGTTTTGGTAATTGTAAGAATACATCGACTTTGTGTTCCGGATTTTTAATATCTAATTGTTTTAAATTTATAATTAAATCGATTGATTGATTAAAATTTCTTTTTTTAGAAATTTCTCTTAATTTTTTTAAGGATTCTTGTATAACTTTTTTATCCATTTATTTCCCTCCTACTTAACGTAGTAATATTGGGTATTAATTTATGTATTTTTGAAAGATTTATAAATGTTTCGGGATTTACCTTTTTCTCTTGAAAATGAAAAATATTATTAGTAATAAGACATATGACTTTATTAGTGGATTTTATAATTTTATTTTTGATAATTATTATGATGTTAAAGTTGAAGGTTTAGAAAATATAATTCATGATACAAATGGGGGCATTATTGTTTCAAACCATGATAATCCTCAAGATGGATGGGAACAAAAAAAAGATAAAAGAGGGAATATTAAAAGACATAACCACTCTATTGATCAATTATTAATTGCAGCTTATTTAAATCCTGGTCAAAGATATCATGCAATTGTAAATTGTGCAGCATATAAAAATATATTTAAAAAAGTCTCATTAAATTTATTACAACAAATTCCGGCTACAAAATATGGTTTAATAGATTATTCTGAAAAATATTTAAATAAAAATGAGTATATCTTAATTTTTCCAGAAGGATTAAGCGGACAAAAATTTAAGATGGGACATGGTGAAAAAATAAAAATATATTCAGGATTAGGAAGATTAGTTTCTAATTTAGATAATCCTAAAATTTTTCCAGTTAATATAAAAGTGAATGATAAAAAAAATACTTTATGGCCAAGATTTTCTAGTGCAGAAGTTAAATTTGGTGAACCATTTCATTATCTTGATGATTTTAAAGAGTTTCCAACAAAAAAGAAAGGAAATATAGATTATTCTCAAATCTCTAAAAATATTATGAATGAAAGGGTTTATCCCCTAGGTTAATTCATAAACTATTAATTTTTCAAAAGGTATTTTTTCTTCCGCTATTTTTTTAAATTTAAATTCTTTTTTACTTATTCCTTTTGTTAGTGAAGAAACCACAATTAGAATTTTTCCATTTTTGTTTAATTGATTTTTTGCTTGTTTGAAGAATCTATTAAGTGTTTCTGAACCTTTTTTTCCACCAGTTGTTGAGAGTTTAGAATCTTCAGGTTCTAGTGGCTCTTCCGGAAGATAGGGCGGATTAAAAATAATAATATCAAACTTTTCTTTTATATTTTCAAATAAATTTGATTGTATTGCTTTAATTTTTAATTTTTTTACGTGATCTACGCATTTAGGATTTATATCTGCAGCAAGAACTTTTGCACCTAAACTTTTAGCTTCAAGTGCTTGAATACCTGAACCAGTTCCCATGTCTAAAACTTTCATATCTTTTTTAATATAATTTCTTAATTGAGATTTTAATAAGAAGGAATCCTCTGCCGGTTCGTAAATCATTTTAATGCCCTAAAATATTCGTCTACTCTTTCTAGAATGTTACTTAAATAGAAATTTTTTATTCTTTTTTCAAAAATTATATTTAGATCCTCAAATTCTGTAATTCTGTAATCTGTTTTAATATTTTCAATTAAATGTATATCTTTTAATCTTTTTAATTGCCTTCTAATATTTGAAGATGCTACTCCTTTCAATGGAAGTTTGTATTTTTTTCTATTCTGGATTACTTTATCTCTAATTTCTTCCGAATTCATTAGAATTTTTTCTTTTTTATTGTTCATTAAAACTTGAAAAATATCAACAATTATATCTCTGGAATCTCCCGGTTGTAATAAACCAATTGAAAGACAAAGTTTTCTATTTAATTCTCTCTTAGTGTATGAAGATGGTTTTTCATATCTTCTTAATGTTATTTCTGAAAGTGGTGTATCTTTTGAAATTGTTTTTGGCATGATTAAAATTATAGATAATTATTTAAATAGTTTTGGTTTTAAACATAAAATCTTATAAATTAATAAGATTTTGAAATTATATGACTGATTTAATAGCAATTCTATCTACAGGCAAGGGAACTTGGGGACATGTTAATAGTTTAATAAATGGTGAAGAATGGAATAAAATATATCTTTTAACTAATAACTTTGGAAAAGAAACTTTCAAGCCAAATGAAAAAACTGAATTAATTGCATTTGATTTTAATTCTAAAAAATTATCTAAAGAAATTTTTGAAAAACTAAAAAATAAAGTTTCTGGAGAAGTTGCAGTTAATTTTATTTCTGGTGCTGGAAAAGAACATATGTCATTAATTTCTGCATTAATAAAACTGGGAGTTGGCTTTAGATTAGTTGTTTCTGACGAAGGAAAAATTGAAGAAATATAGTAAACTTTATATCTTAGCTTTTTTTCTTTATTTTTATGGGTTTATTTGATGATATTCTACATGATGATGAGTCACTTTTTATTAATCGTGATTCTTTAGAATATGATTATGTTCCAAAAGAGATACCTCATAGAGAAAATCAACAACACTATATAGCAGAAGTTATAAAACCATTATTTCAAAAAAAATCTGGGAAAAATTTATTTATATGTGGTGCTCCGGGAATTGGAAAAAGTGTCGCAGTTAATTTTGTTTTAAGAGATTTAAAAGAAAAAACAGATGATATTTATCCAGTTTATATTAATTGTTGGAAAAAAGATACTAGTTATAAAATTTTATTAGATATTTGTGAACAATTGGATTACAAATGGACTCACAATAAAAGAACAGATGAATTAGTAAAAGTTATTTCTGAAATTGTTAATAAAAAATCCATTGTAATAGTTTTAGATGAGATAGATAGAGTTAAGGAATTAGATATTCTTTATACTTTTTCTGAAGATTTTTTAAGAAAAACTATAATTATGATTGCCAATGATTATGAATGGATTGTTCATTTAGATGAAAGAATAAAATCAAGATTGAATGTTGAAACTTTAAAGTTTAATCAATATACATATTCTGAAATTTTTGATATTTTAAAATATAGAATTAATTATGCTTTTTCTCAGGATGTAGTAGATAAATCGGTTTTAGAATTAGTTAGTGAAAAATCTTTTGAATATGGAGATATAAGAAAAGGTATATTTCTCTTAAAGGAATCTGGAGATATTGCAGAAACAAAAGCTTCTCGTAAAATTTTGATAGAACATTGTAAAAGAGCTATTGAAAAAACTGATTTTAAAATTAAAAAAAAGGAAGATTTTGGTATTGAGGAACAAAAAATACTTGAATTAGTGAAAAAAAATTCGGGAGTTACAATAAAAAATTTATTTGAATTATATTCTGGAGATATTTCTTATAGGACATTTCATAGAAAAATAGAAGAATTAAATAAAAATAATATGGTCTCTCTCGGGGATAAGGAAGGCAAATCTATTACCATACATTATACAAAAAAATTAAATGATTTCTAATATCCAAAGATTTATAAAACTAAGATATTCGCTTATTCACATAGTAATACTTGAAAATTTCAAGTGTTGATAACGGAGGAATTTAAAAATATATAAAATGGAAGGAACAGTTAAATGGTTCAATAGAAAAAAAGGTTATGGTTTTGTTAGTGGAGAAGACGGACAAGATTATTTTGCACATTACAGTGCAGTTGAAGAAGGAACATTCATCAGAGAAAATGATTTAGTATCATTTGATGCAGCTGAAACAGATCAAGGTAAACAAGCTCAAAATGTTAAATTATTAAAAAAAGGTAGTGAAAGAGATGATTTACCTGCTGAAGAAGAAACTTCTGAAAAAACAAAAGAAACTAGTGAAGAAGCAGAAGAAACTAGTGAAGAACCTGTTGAAGAAGCAGAAGAAACTAGTGAAGAACCTGTTGAAGAAGCAGAAGAAACTAGTGAAGAACCTGTTGAAGAAGAGTAATTTTATTTTTCTTTTTTTATTTTATTTCTATTAAAAATGTCAAAAGTTAAATATCTTGAAGCTTATGAATTTGGAGATAAACATCAAGATTTAATTCAAATTTTAGAAGAAGAGACTATTCGGGCCAATTTGGAAGAGGTTGATATTAAATTATATTTACCGAATACTAAAAAAATAGATGGGATGTATTGTGATATTCTTGCACAAGTTAATGGTTCAAAAAATAATGGATATAAAATTAAACTGCATCTCCCAATAATTGAACATCATAAAAAGGATCCCAGAATTTCAATAAAACATGAATTGGCACATATCAAATATGGAGACTGTGATAGAAATCTTCCAAAAATTATTAATTTTTTTTATAGTAATTTATTTTTAGAACCTAGGGCAAAATTTTATGCTAAATTTAAATGATTTGCTTGTCAGCTTGTCACGCACGCGGATAGAATATATAAATAATATTTCTCATTATTTTTGTTAAGATGATAACAAGACCAACAAAATATATAGAATGGGAAGAATTCAAAACTATGGATTCTGAGGCTAGATTTTGGAACAGTATGGACGATGACTCTATTGAATTTTTGAATATAATGGGGGCGATATAAATGAATATCTATTCTTTAGAAGAACAAGAAGAATTAATAGAAATTGGTGCTATTGATGAAGTTGATAGTGCTTTTATGCAAGGTTATTTAACAGTAGCATAAACTTTTAAAATATAACCTTCCTTTATTTTTTTATGAAAATATTAGCATTTACTGATATACATAGTAATAAAAAATTAATTGAAGGAATTATCAAAAAATCTAAATCAAAAAAACCTCAATTATTGATTTGTTGTGGGGATATTACTTTATTTGGTTCTAATTTAGAAAAAATATTATCTAAATTAAATAAAATAAAGATTCCTTTATTAATTATTCCTGGAAATCATGAAGAAGATATGAATATGAAAAAAAGATGTAAAAAATATAAAAATATTATTTATTTACATCGGGGAATATATGAAATGGGAGATTATACTTTTTTTGGATTTGGAACAGGTGGATTTGAAGATAGATTTTTAGAATTTGAAAAAATATCTAGTAAAATTGGTAAAAGAATAAAAGATAAAAAAATTATTTTTATAACTCATCAACCCCCTTATAAAACTAAATTAGATAAACTTGAACATTTTGGTTATGCCGGAAATAAATCATTTAAAGAATTTATTGTAAAGTATAAACCTATTCTTACATTATCTGGACATTTACATGAAAATTTTGGAAAAATTGATAATATTGAAAAAAGTATTTTGATCAATCCTGGACCATTAGGAAAAATTATTGAAATTTGAGAATTCTATTTTTGGTATCTTCTTTTGCTAATAAAATTGCTTTTGATTCTTTGTGTGTATCTATAACTTGATATTTAATTAGTTCTGCTATTTTTTCTGCAAAATTTATACAATCTTCATAAGATGGAACATTATCTATATCTAGTCTTTGTCTTGATTCTCCAACCCATGAATAAGATTTTACCTCTACAAAATTAGGATTTGCTTTTTTTATTAATTTGGCATAATCATTTTCATTAGACATATTAAGTTTTTTTACTGCAGTTATTCTAATTACTGTTCTTGAGTCAAATTTAGAAATTATTTCTAGGGATTTATTGAATCTTTCCCAATAATCTTTAAGCATCGGATTATCTATTTTTTTATACATCTCTTTTGTTGGGGCATCTAATGATAAGTATAATTGTGTAGGTAGCTCTTCTAATTTTTCTAGTGCTTCTGGAAATTGTCCATTTGTTACTAAGAATGATGAGATATTTCTTTTATGTAATTCTTTGATTAATTCATTTAGTTTTGGATATATTGTTGGTTCGCCAGTTAAAGAAATTGCAAAGTGTTTTGGTTGTAGTGCTCGATTTAGGATATTTTTATTTATTTTTTTATTTCCCCCAAATCCATAAAGTAATGTTTTTTGTTCTTTAATTGCATTTTCTATAATTTTTATGGGATCATCTATTTCTTTCATTTCTTTCGCATTATAGTAATCTAAAGACCTCCAACAGAATTCGCATCTATTTGGACAAATCATGGTTGGAGTCATTTGTACACATTGTATTGTGTTTATTCCATAGAATTTTTGTTTATAGCAAACTCCTTCTCCCCTTATTGCTTTTTTTGTCCAATCACAAATTTTTATTGAACTATGTTCTCCTGTAAATCTATATCCTTGTTTCTCTAGAATTTTTTTACCTACATTCATTTTGCAAATAATTTTTGATAATTCATAAAAATGATTTTTTCTAATTCTTCTTCAGTTATTTTTTTTATTTCTGAAATTTTTCTTATTGTTTCTTTTATGTAAGATGGTTCATTTCTTTTTCCTTCATATGGTGAAAGATAGGGTGCATCTGTTTCTGTCAGGATAGAATTTAGTTTTATTCTCTTTGCCAGTTTTTTAAATGTTTTATTTCTAACTATTGTTGCAGGTATTGAAAACAAATATCCTAATTCTTCTGCCCGTTTTGTTTGTTCTGAATTTCCTGAAAAACAATGAAGTATTACTTTCTTAGCTTTATTTTCTTTTAAGAAATCAATAGTTTCTTGTTCTGCCTTTCTTGAATGAACTATAATTGGTATGTTTAATTTTTTTGATAATTCTATTAATTTTTTAAGAACTTCTTTTTGTTTTTCTAAATTTTTTCCATTGTAAAGATCTAATCCCACTTCTCCTATTGCGATAGGATTATTTTTTTCTATGAATTCTAAATTTTCTTTTAGATCTTTTTTAGATATTGATTCTGCCATTACAGGGTATAATCCAAATGCAGGTTTAAGTATTTCATATTTTTTAGAAAGTTCTAAGATTTTTTTATTTCTTGTTAAATCTGTACCATTTACTAGGATTACCTTGAAATTATTTTCTTCTGCCTTTTTTATGACTTCGTCTCTATCTTTATCAAATTCCTTAAAATCTAAGTGACAGTGCACATCTATTAACATTTTAATTTGTTTATTTAGGTTGGTTTATAAATTTAAGGATTATAGAAAATTATTTAAATTAAATAATTAAAATTATATTATGAATAAGAGAGGTATTAGTCCGTTAATTGTTACAGTAATTACTATTGGAATAGCATTAGTTTTAGCTATTATAGTTTTAAATTTTGGTGGAGAGTGGATAAAGGAAGCAATTGAAAATGAAAATGAAAGAATTGCTATCAATGCATATGGTACTCAAATAAAAGCTATTGCCTATGATTTTAATTGTA
>CAYUWX010000002.1:0-19423 GCA_964448715.1 Candidatus Woesearchaeota archaeon | reverse complement strand
TAATGAAGATTTAAATCGTCCCGATGAGAAAGCATGCAGAGATCCTATGGTTTATAAAATGGATAATGGTGATTGGATAATGTATCTACATACTTGGCTTTTTAGTGGACATAATACTGGTGAAGTGGTTGCTTATGCTATTTCTAGTGATCTGGAAAACTGGGGCGAGCTTGAGGGACATATTCCTGATACTCTTGGTTATGGGGGAAGTAGTGCAGAGAGCCCATTTTTATTTAAGGTTGGAAATGATTACTATTTGGATTTTAAATCATCGGGCAATCACTATTTGAAAGCTAACGATGTTATTACTCAAAATACTTCGACTGAATTAGTTGATTATTCTGGTTTTGTGGCTCCTCATGAATTTTTAGAAGTTTATAATGATGATTTTAATAAGAATTTTTTGGTAAGGTCTAGTGTGGATATGACTAGTTGTTATAGGCCAATTTTATTTGATATTATTGGTATTGATAATTATATGAGTTATTATCCTGGTTCTGCTAGTTGTTCTAGCTGTAATCCTCAACCACATTTAATTGAAAGGATTGGTGTTTGTGATTATGATCAAGATTGTAATTCAGGTTTAGGTTGTGCGAACTATTCTTCTTTCGGATTAACTGATACATTTTTAGAAAATATATGTTGTGAAAATGCCAATCCTTCTTCTCCAGGAGATGCTTGTTGTGAAAATAGATATAATGAAAGTTCTTCAGTTCCACTTAATTTAGTCCTAAGTGGATTTCAAGAATGTTGGGAAATATGTAATGGTTTAGATAGTGTGCCTAATATAGATAATTTTCTCCTTCTTATTAATGATATAGGATATTGTGATGTTAATGGTTTTTGCAATTGTAGCTCTTGGGAATGTGATCTTACATCTGAAGAGTGTACTTTTTCTTAAATAATAAAAGAAAGTAAGGGCATTATTAAAATTTTAAATAATTGTGGTAGAATTAATAACAATAAAAGAGTTATAAAAAATATGTTTGTCCATTTCCATATTTTATCTGTTAGAACTTCATTATTTTTAGTTAGTCCTAAAACACCTAAATAAAACATTTTTCCACCATCTAAGATTCCTAAAGGTAATAGATTAAACATACCTACACCTAAATTAATCATAAATAACCAAGAAAATAATATTGTTAACCATACAAAAAACTTAATAAAAAATGTTCCGTATTTGTCTTGTATTTCAGGATTGTAAATTTGTTCTTTAGAAGATAAAAAAACTCCTAAATGTGCTTTTTCAGGATCATTAATATTTTCTCCTAACTTAATATAATATGTTGAAGCATTTGTTTCTAAATCAATTTTTTCATAGGAAGAATATTTTTCCATCTCTTGTTTAAAACTCTGTAAATTTTCTATCTGAATTCCATTTATTGAAAGTATTTCTTCCCCTGGTTTAATTCCTGCTAAAGTTGCCGGACTATTTTCTTCTAAATTTGCTATTACTACTCCTGTTTCTTGTAACATATTTCCAGATATGGGTGCTAAAACAAATGCAAAAATAAGTAATGCAACAATTGCAGTAATAAAATTAGCAAATGAGCCTGCTGATAAAACTGATAATTGTGCTTTTTTAGAAGCTTTACTCATTTCTTTTTCATCCGGTTCTACAAATGCAGCTGGAACTAAAGGTAATATAATTCCTAACAGGGCAAATCCTGAAGATTTAACTTTTATTTTATTTAATCTTGCAAATACTCCATGTGAAAATTCGTGAACAGAAGCTAAAACAAATATTGTTATAATCCAATGCCAAAAAGATAATTTAGGTAATCCTGGAACTGTTTCAACTCCTGGTAAAACTAAACCAACTGGTGAAGGCATATTGTTAAATAAAAAATCAAAAGCACCTTCAAGTAAAAAGAATATAATAAATGCCATTCCAACATATCCAATAATTATAGAAATATAACTAATAATATTAAGTGCTCTAGGAAACTTCTTAGCCAACTTATCCATTTTAGTTAAGCCAAGTTTTGTTCTATAGATTACCATATATAAAAATGGAAATGCTATTTTTTGAAGTTCTGTTCTCTTTTTGTTTAATAGCATAATAGCTAAAACAATTAAACCAAAAATTACTAAAAAAAGTAAATCATAATTCATTTTATTTTGCTTTTCTTATGGGCCTAAAAGACTTACTCCCACATTTTTTACAAAGAATTTTTCCTTCTAATACTTTTTGCATGTTAGATCTTTTTTTAGATTTACATTTTTTGCAAACAAATACATTAGCAAATAATCTTTTTTGAGCTTCTGGAAATTTTTGTGCCATTTTATTTTTGTTGTAATACTTTTTCTCCCATTATTATCCAATAATTTACTTGATCACCTTCTTTTATTTCCTTATCTTTTGGAATTGTTAAATCGAATGTTTCATATGTTTTCATATCCATTACTGTGGCAGTTTTTCCTGCAATTGAAAGAACTTGTGCACTTTCTTTTTCAATAATTGGAACGTCTACTTTATCGTTTCCAGGATATACTTTAATTTTTTTTGCTCCATCTTTTAATGAGACTGCAGCAATTCTACATTTAGCATGTCCATGTTTTCCGGTTTTTGAAATATCTATCGAAGTTACTTTACAAGCAACATTATCAAATACGACATAACCACCAACTTTTAGGCTAGAAGCACTAACAACTTTTTTATCCATCTTAAAAGAAGAAGAAAGTAGATTGTTTATAAAATTTTTGTTTTAAAACTTCTTTAAAGTTTTTATCAATTTATCTATTTCTTCTTTCTGTTTTTTAGATCTTGTTGATTTTTTCTTTGATTCTAATAAATCCGCAAGTATATTTTCTAAGTATTTTATTCTTGCCTTGGACTCATATAATTCTTTTGAAAGTAAACCCATTGAAATCCATAACTGTGTTGTTTTTTTATCTTTTGACTTTTCAATGTGTTCCTTAAACTCTGCAGAATTTTTTATTGCCCTCTCAAGATGTAATTTTACTTGAGGATTTATATTTTCTCTCCAATTTTCCATGAAAAGGGGAATGTAATTAAATTTATATATTTTTTCACACAAAAATGGTAAGTTTTAAATATAGTTATTCTTTCCAATCCATATGGTAAAAATAAAAAAAGGAAATTTTATTTCAATAGATTATATAAGTAAATTTAGTAACGGGGATGTTTTTGACACAAATATCAAAGAAGCTGGAGAAAAAAATCGTATTCAAAAAAAAGATTTTCAACCTTTAATAATATGTGTTGGCGAAAATCAAGTAATAAAAGGATTAGATAAAAAGTTAGAAGGTAGTGAACTTGAAAAAGACTATACTTTTGAAATTTCTACCGAAGAAGCCTATGGAAAAAAACAATCTAAATTAATTAGAGTAGTTTCTAAAAATTTATTTACAAAACAAAAGATGAATCCTGTTCCAGGAATGCAAATAAATGCAGAAGGATCAATGGGGATAGTAAGAAGTGTTTCAGGAGGAAGAGTTTTTGTAGATTTTAATCATCCTTTAGCAGGAAGAGATTTGGTTTTTGATGTAAGAATCACAAAATTACTAAAAGATCCTAAAGAAAAGGCACAAAGTTTATTTCAAAGTCTATTAATGTTAGATCCTAGTAAGTATTCTATTGAAATTGAAGGAGATAAATTAAAAATTAAATCTAAATTTGAAATTCCTGATATGATGTTAAATATTGCAAAAGATAAAATCATGAAATTAGTTCCAGAAATCAATTCTATAGAAGTTTCTACTAATAAAAAAGAAGCAACTACTTCAGAATAATTAATTTTATAAATTAAATCGATTTCCCCCCTATATCACGTACAAAGGGGTTAAAATCAAATGGATAGCATTATTGAAACTGCAAAATCGGTGGACAGTATTTCTCGAACATTACCTGAAAAATTGAGTAATATTGATGAAGAATTAGAATCTTTAATTTCAGAACAAAAGGCAAAAATAAAAGTTATTGGTGCCGGAGGTGCTGGAAATAATACAATAAATAGAATTTCTGAAGTGGGAATTAGTGGAACTGAAACTGTTGCGATAAATACGGATGCACAAGATTTATTATACACAAATGCCAATACAAAAATATTAGTTGGAAAAGAACTTACAAAAGGTTTAGGTGCAGGAAGTGTACCTCAAGTTGGTGAAGAGGCTGCAAGAGAGAGTGAACATGAAATCAGAGATGCATTAAAGGGATCAGATATGGTTTTTGTTACATGTGGTTTAGGTGGTGGTACTGGTACAGGTAGTGCACCTGTTATTGCAGACATAGCTAAAAAATTAGGAATCTTAACAGTAGGCATTGTAACAATTCCTTTTGAGATGGAAGGTCAAAGAAGATATGAAAATGCTTTGATTGGTCTTGAAAAAATGGAAAATATTGTTGATACTTTAATAGTTATTCCAAATGAAAAACTGTTGGAATTAGCTCCAGACTTACCAATTCATACTTCTTTTAAGGTTGCAGATGAAATTTTAACTAATGCTGTTAAGGGAATTGCAGAATTAGTTACTAAAACAGGTCTAGTTAATCTAGACTTTGCTGATATTAAAACGGTTATGGGAAAAGGCGGTGCTGCTTCAATCGGTGTCGGTGAGTCTGATAGTGAAAATAGGGCAATGGAAGCTGTAGAACATGCAGTAAATAATCCCTTATTGGATGTAGATATCACTGGTGCTGATGGTGCTCTAATTAATATTGTAGGTGGTGCAGATATGTCTTTATCTGAAGCTAAAAGTGTAGTTGAAAGTGTTTCTAACAGATTAGACGAAGATGCAAAGATTATATGGGGTGCACAAATTTCTGAAGATATGGAAAAAACACTAAGAGTTATGCTAATTGTGACAGGTGTACATAGTCCTCAAATTTTTGGACATAAAAATATACCTGCTGAAAAGAAAAAGCAAAATATGGAAAACGAGCTTGGAATAGAGTTCGTTGACTAATTTTTTTATTTAGAAAACTTTATAAATTAACTAAAATCAATATTTTTTAATTCTTTGATAAATTGAGAGAATAAGATGGAAGAAGGAAAAAAACGAAGTTTGGGATCAAGACTTAAGAGCTTTTTTTTACAAAGCAAGAGAGTATTGAAAATAACAAAGAAACCAGACAGAGAAGAATATAAAATAACATTAAAAGTATCAGGATTAGGAATATTATTAATAGGATTTATTGGTTTTATAATTTACTTAATAGGAATAATGATAACAAAATGAATGAAGAAATTAAAAAAACTCATATATTTGCATTAAGAACAACTGCAAATAGAGAAGATCAGGTCTTAGACTTTGTTTCTGCAAATGTAGAAAGAAAGGGTATCAAAATTTATAGCATATTTAAACCTCATGGATTAAGAGGATATATTTTTATCGAAGCAGAATCTAGACAAGATGCTGAAGATGGAGTTTCAAAAGTTCCTTATGCTAGAGGGATATTAGATAAAACTTTAGAATATTCTGAAATAGAATCAATGTTAGAACAATCCAAAACAGAATATAATATCAAGAAAAATGATGTTGTTGAAATTATTACTGGCCCATTTAAGAGAGAAAAGGCGAAAGTAGTAAGAATAGATGATGTTAAGGAAGAAGTTATTGTAGAATTATTGGAAGCTGCTGTTCCAATTCCCATAACTGTTAAATTAGATTCTGTAAAAGTTATTAGGAGAGAGGAGGAAGAAAAAGATGAGTAAAGAAATTGTTGATGTTATTATTGAAGGTGGAAAAGCTTCTGCAGGTGCAGCCATGGGAAAAGCATTTGGACCATTGGGAGTTAATCTTCCGGAAATATTGAATGTTATTAATGAAAAAACTAAAGATTTTGGTGGAATGAAAGTTCCTGTTAAGGTTATTGTTGAAACTGAAGATAAAAGTTTTGAAGTGGAGATAGGTAGTCCATCTGCTTCTGAATTAATTAAAAAAGAAATTAATTTACAAAAAGGTTCTGGCGATCAAGCTAATGAAAAAGTAGGTAATTTATCTATTGAACAAATTATCAAAATTGCAAGAATGAAAAAAGATTCAATGTTAGCTAATAATTTAAAATCTGCTGTAAAAATGATTATTGGAAGTTGTCAATCTTTAGGTATATTAATTGAAAGTAAGGATGCAAAAAATACTTCTAATGATGTTGCTGCCGGAAAATATGATAAGGAGATTAATGAAGAAAAAACTGAAACTTCTCCTGAAAAATTAGAAAAATTAACAAAAGAGTTAAAAGATATTAAATCTAGGCAAGCAGCATTGAAAAAAGAAGCCGAGGAAGCAGAAGAGGCTGAAAAAGCTGCTGAAGAAGAATCTAAGGATGGAGAAGAAGAACCTGTTAAAGAAGGTGAAGAAGATCCCAAGGAAGAATCTTCTGAAGAGAAAAAATAGTAATCTTTTTCTTTTTTTTATTTAATTCCAATAAATTTATAAATAAAATATTAGACCATAATACTATAATTTGGGGCCGTGGTGTAGTTTGGTAGCATTATAGGTTTGGGACCTATCGACCGGGGTTCAAATCCTCGCGGCCCCATTTATTTTCAATAGAAAGATTTAAAAAAAGAAATTTAACACAAATATGATAGATTCTTAATAAAAATGACAAAATTAAAGAAAACAACTGGAAGATTTGGACCAAGATATGGTGGCCCAATTAAAAATAAACTTTCCAAAATTGAAAAAAAACAAAGAGCAAAATATACTTGTCCTAAATGTCTTAAAGATAAAGTAAAAAGAGTTAGTTCAGGGATATGGCATTGTAAAAATTGTGATACAAAATTTGCTGGAAAAGCTTATAATTTTAATGAATGAAAATGGCAGAATATAAATGTTTTAATTGTGGAAAAATAGTGAGGGGAGAATTAGTTAGAAAAAGAGTTAGATGTCCTCATTGTGGTTCTAAAATTTTATTTAAACCAAGATCTACAGTAGTAAAAATAAAGGCGGATTAAAAATGGATGAAAATATGCAAAAAAAAGTAATGAATTTACAAATGATGGAACAAAAACTTCAAGGTTATGCAATGCAAAAACAAAATTTTCAAGGACAATTATTAGAAATTGAAAATGCTTTAATTGAATCAAAGGATGCAGAAGAAGTTTACAAAATGGTTGGACAATTAATGATTAAATCTGAAAAAAATAAAGTCCTAAAAGAATTAGATGAAAAAAAAGTAATGTTTGAAGGAAAACTTAAAGATATTGAAAAACAAGAATCAAAAATAAGAGAAGAGTTAACTCCTTTACAAGAGGAAGTTATGGGTTCTTTAAAAAATGAACAATGAACAATTTAAAGAGATTATTGAAGTTTTAAATGAGTTAAATAATGATGATTCTACTCCAAAAAGTGTAAAAATTAAAATAAAACAGGTTCATTTAAACTTAATTGAAGAAGGACCCGTTTCTCTTAAAATTGATAGATGTTTACAAGATTTAGATGATTTAAATGAAGATGTTAATATACCTTCACATATAAAAAGTCAACTATGGGATGTTGTAAGTAAATTAGAGTGCATTCCACAATAGAAATATTTATAAATTTAGATTGTTTCCCTTAGAAAAGAGGTAAAAATGAAAGAATTTTTTTCAAAATTTAAAACAAAAGTAAATGAGTATGATAGTGAGTTTCCTGATGAATTTAATGAAGATTATGTTCAATTAGAAGCAGATACTAATAAAGATTTAAAAGCTAAGATTATGGTTAGGCCATTTACTTTGGATGATTTTACAGATATTAAACCGGTTTTAGATAGTTTAAGAGATGGCTATACAATAAGTTTGGTTAATATAAAACCTTTAAGAGAAAGAGATCCTGTTGAATTAAAAAGGGCAATCAATAAATTGAAAAAAACTTGTGATGCTATTGAAGGAGATATAGCTGGTTTTGGAGAAGATTGGATTGTAATTACACCTAGTTTTGCAGGAGTTCATAGATCAACTAATGGTTCAATGTCTAGTAAAATAGAAAATTCAGAATAATTAATTTTATAAATATTTCTTATTACTTTTTTTATTATGGAAGAATTAAAAAATCAACCATGTCCTGGATGTGGAAAGAAAGAATTGACATTACGTGAAGAAGAAAAAGATATACCTTATTTTGGTAATACTTTTATTTTATCTATGCATTGTAATTCTTGTGGATTTTCTAAGACCGATATAGAATCTGCTGAACAAAAAGACCCTGTAAGGATAGTATTTACTACAGAATCTGAAGAAGATATGAAAGTTAGAATTGTAAAATCTAGTAATGCTTTGGTTAAAATTCCTCAAATGAGAATGAGTATGGAACCTGGTGAAGCTTCAGAAGCGTTTATTTCTAATATCGAAGGATTGCTTAACAAATTTGAAAAAGTTTTAGAATCTCAAAGAGATGGAACTGATGATAATGCTGTTCGTAAGAAAGCTAAAAATTTATTAAAAAAATTATGGAAAGTTAAATTAGGAGATGTTCCTCTTAAAATCATAATTGAAGATAAAAGTGGAAACTCTGCAATTATTTCTGATAAAGCAGAAGTTTCTAAATTGAAATAATGGAAGAAAGAAATATTCAAGGAGTAAAAACTATTTTTATGCCTGCTAAGGTTGAAGGTATTAATCTAAAAAAAACTCTTAAAAAATTAAAAATTAAAGAGAAAAGGATTGGTTTAATTTCTGCTGTGCAATATTTAGATTATTTAGATGAAGCTAAAGAATTTCTTGAATCTGAGGGATATGATATTGTAATTGCTGGTCAAATGGTTGGGTGTAATGCTTCTAAAGCTATTAATATTAAGGGAGACATTGATGCATATGTTTTTATTGGTTCGGGAGAATTTCATCCCTTGGAATTAATCGAATCTAGTAAAATATCTGATATTTATTTTGTAAATCCGGTTTCTGAAAAAGTTTCTAAGTTTGATAAAAAGGAACTTGAAAGATTAGAGAAAAAAAGACTTGGAAGGGTTAAAAAATATTTAATGGCCGAAAAAATAGGAATAATAGTTAGTACAAAACCTGGTCAACATGCATTGAAGGCCGCTTTGAAATTTAAGGAAGAGTGTGGTAAAGAAGCTTACGTATTTATGGCAGATGAAATTGATGTTAATTGTTTAGAAGACTTTAATGACATAAAAATGTGGGTAAATACTTCTTGCCCCAGATTAGAAGGTAAAAATATTGTTAGCTTGAGAGATGTTTTGAAGCAAAACTTATAAAAATACATAGATTTCTAAAAGAATATGAAAGTCGAAGATAAAGTAATGGATCTAGCTAAAAGAAGAGGTTTTATTTGGGGACCTAGTCCAAATATATATAATGGTGGTTTGAAAGGATTTTATGATTGGGGGCCATTAGGTAAATTATTAAAAAATAAAGTTGAAAATGTTTTAAGACATGGTTTTACTGGTTTTGGTTTTTGGGAAGTTGAATGTCCAACTGTTATGCCAAAAAAGGTATGGGAAGCTTCTGGTCATCTAGAAGGATTTAGTGATCCTATTGTTAAATGTTTAAAATGTGATTCTTATTTTAGAGTTGATAATATTATTAATGAAAAATATCCTAAATTAGATGTAGAAGGTTTAAATAATGAAAAATTAAAAGAAATTTTAGATAAGAAAAAAATCAAATGTCCTTCATGTAAGGGAGAATTTGGAGCTATTGAAAATTTTGATCTTATGATGAAAACCAAAATTGGCGTTGATCAGGAAGCTTATTTGAGACCAGAAACTGCAACTACTACTTATTTACTTTATCCAGAATATTTTAGATTCTTTAGAACTAAGTTGCCTTTTGGAGTATTTCAAATAGGTAAAGCCTATAGAAATGAAATTAGTCCAAGACAAGGTGTTTTTAGAACTAGAGAATTTACTCAAGCTGAAGCACAGTTATTTATTTTAAAAGATCAAGAGAAAAAATATGAAAAAATTAATGATTATGCCGATGAAACTTTGCCCTTAGTAAAACATAATTCTAAAGTTATTAAAAAAGTTAAACTGAAAGATGTTGTGAAAGAAAAATATATGAAAAAAGAAGCTTATGCTTACATGGCCTATGTTACTTATAAATTAATTAAGGATATGGGCTTTTCTGAAGAAAAAATAAGAATAATTCAACATAGTCCGGATAAATTAGCTTTCTATGCGGATGATGCATGGGATATTGAAATAAATACTGATAAATATGGTTGGTTTGAACTTTGTGGAATACATGATAGAACAGATTATGATTTGAAAAAACATGCAGAATATTCTAAAACTAAAATGCAAGTTTCTGGAGAAACTCCTAGAATATTAGAAATTGCAATGGGTTTAGAAAGAATTACTTATTCATTATTAGAGAATTCCTTAGTTGAAGATAAGAAAAGAGAATGGTTAAATTTTGATAAAGGAATGGCACCATTAGATGTAGCAATCTTTCCTTTAATGAAAAAGGAAGGAATGGAGGATTTAGCAAAAGAAATATTTATGGATCTTGATAAGGAATTTATTTGTAATTATGATGATTCTGGTTCTATTGGTAGAAGATACAGAAGAATGGATGAGATAGGAACTTCTTTTTGTATAACTGTAGATCATGATTCTATAAAAGATGGAGATGTAACTGTAAGAGAAATTTCTACGATGAATCAAGTTAGAGTTAAGATTTCTGAATTAAAAAATGTTTTTAGAGAATTGCTTAGCAGTGATTTAAAGTTTGAGAAAATAAAATGAAAAATAAGCAAGTAGGAATATTATTAATAGGAGTATCCATATTAATTGGATTTATAATATTTTCATTCAATAAGGCATTAAAGGATATTGTTTCTACATCTTGTTCCCATGGTTCTGAGTGTGCAATGTGGGGAACAATTGAATTACAAACAAATATTAGTATGGGGTTAGTTTTGTTTATTTTAATTGGAGGATTATATCTTTTCTTTTCTAGAGAGAAAATTAAATCAATAGAAAAAACTGAAAATAAAAATATTTTAAAAAAATTAAATGAAGATGAAAAATTTGTTTTAGATAAAATAAAGGAATCTGAAGGAAGTATTTTTCAATCTGAATTAGTTGAAAAAACTGAATTTAACAAAGTAAAAATAACTAGAATTTTAGATAGATTAGAAGGTTTGAAAATAATTGAAAGAAAAAGACGTGGTATGACTAATGTAGTTATACTAAAATGAAACTAGTTTCTTACAATTGCTTATAAAGTGTTTCATCCTTTAGATTTGTTATGGAAAATAAAATATTAAAGGTTAGTGGTATGCACTGTAAAAGCTGTGAAATAATTCTTAAAGAGGAGATAAAAAAGATTTCTGGAATTGAAGGTTCTATTCCCAATCATAAAGAAAACATAATTGAATTAACATTTGATGGTTCTGATGAAACATTAAAATTAGTTAAAAAAATAATTGAAAAAGAGGGATATAAAATATGAAAGAAAAAACAATATATATTTCAGGTATGACTTGCATTGGTTGCGAAAAAATATTAGAAAGATCATTAGAAGAAAAAGTAGAAAAAATAAATGTAAATTATGAAACTGAAAAAATAAATGTAAAATTTGATGAAGAAGAAATTTCTATAGAAAAAATATTTGATATAATTAAAGAAATGGGATATATTCCTAGTTTATCTAAACCAAAAAAGAATAAAATGTATCTTTGGGCGGCCGGTATAGCTTTCTTATTATTCGGTGCATATTTAATAGTAAAAAGTACAGTAGGTTTTGACTTTTTTCCTGATTTAACAAAAGAAGCATCATTGGCAATATTATTTTTACTAGGATTATTAACTGGATTTCATTGTATTGGTATGTGTGGGGGATTTGTTGTTTCTTATGCAGCCAAATCAAAAAGCAAGTGGAAATCTCATTTTGAATATGGTGCTGGAAAAACAATTGGATATGCTGTAATAGGTGGACTATTTGGTTTATTTGGATCATTTATTGCATTTACTCCTCAACTTAGAGGATATGCGGCAATCTTTGCAGGATTATTTTTAGTAATATTTGGATTGAATATGTTGAATATATTTCCTTGGTTAAAAAAAATTAGAATAAAATCACCCAAATTTTTGAATAAGTATGTTGCTGAATCTCATAAATCAAAAAATCCTTTTAAAATTGGATTATTGAATAGTTTACTTATTGCATGTGGACCATTACAAGCTATGTATATTTATGCTGCAGGAACAGGAGATATGGTTACAGGGGCATTAAGTTTAGCAGCATTTGGATTGGGAACTCTTCCTGTGTTAATAGGATTCGGATTTGTTACTTCTTTAATTAGTTCAAATTCTACTAAAAAAATTCTAAAAATATCTGCAGTGGTAGTTATAATCCTTGGTGCAATTATGATGAATAGGGGAATAGCATTAACTGGAAGCGGATATGATGCAAATAGTTTAATTAGTGGTGCCATAACAAATTCTGATGATACATCATCTAATGAAATTGCTATATTGAAAAATGATTATCAAGAAATAGAAATGGATGTTATGTATAGTGGGTGGTCACCAGATAAATTTATTTTACAAAAAGGAATTCCCGTTAAGTGGATAATTAATGGTATAGAAATAAGTGGATGTAATAATGCAATCCAAGTTCCTAAATATAATCTGGAATTTGATGTTACACCTGGTGAAAAAATAATAGAGTTTACGCCAACTGAAAGTGGAACTGTTTCATGGAGTTGTTGGATGGGAATGATACCTGGAACATTTATAGTTGTTGATGATATTAGTGATTATGATCAAAATAAAATAAAAAACATTCAAACTCCTTCTGGAAGTTCCTGTGGTGTAGGCGGAGGAAGATGTGGTTGCGGAGGAAGATGTGGTTGCGGAGGAAGAAAATGAAATCTAAAAAATGTCCTTTATGTGATAAAAAAGTATATAGTGGAATAGGGAATGGATGTAAAATGTGTGGAATGATTTTAGAATTAGAAGAAACCTTTTGTTCCAAAAATTGTGAAAGAAGTTTTGTAAATTTGAAAAAAATACAATTTATATAAATTGAGAGATTAATAAAAAAATGAAAAAGATAAAATTAAACATTTCGGGAATGCATTGCTCTAGTTGTTCGGTATTAATAGAAAAATCTCTTAAAAAAATGGAAGGTGTAAAAACCTCCAATGTTAATTTTTCTACTGCTAATGCAAATGTAGAATATGATGAATTTAAAATAGAAGAAAATAAATTTATTGAAAAAATAAAAGATTTAGGGTATTCTGCAGATATAGAAAAAAATGGTAAAAAACAAGAACAAAGAGAAAGAAAGGAAATTGCTAACTTAAGAGAAAAATTATTGATTTCATCTATTTTTGCTATTCCTGCATTTATTCTTGGAATGTTTTTTATGAAGAATCCTTTACCATATCAAGATTATATTTTATGGAGTTTGGCAACACCTGTTCAATTTTATATAGGTTCTCAATTTTATAAGGGTGCTTGGGGTGCTTTAAAGAATAAATCCGCCAATATGGATACCTTGGTTGCTCTAGGTACCAGTGCAGCTTATTTCTTTAGTGTTTATGTTGTTTTATCTGGTGTAGGTAATCAGTATTTTGAAGCATCAGCAGTATTAATTACTTTAGTTATATTTGGAAAATATTTAGAAGCTAAGGCTAAAGGGAAAACTTCTGAAGCTATAAAAAAATTAATGCATCTTTCTCCAAAAAAAGCTACAGTTATTAGAAATGGAAAAGAAATTATTGTAAAAATATCTGAAATAGAATTAAATGATATTATTCTTGTTAAACCTGGTGGAAAGATTCCTGTTGATGGAATAATTGTTGAAGGACATTCTAGTGTTAATGAGTCTATGATTACTGGAGAAAGTATTCCTGTTGATAAAAAAATTGGGGATGAAGTTATTGGTGGAACTATAAATAAACAAGGTTCTTTTAAATTCAAAGCTACAAAAATTGGAAAAAATACTATTTTAGCCGGAATAATTAAATTGATTGAAGATGCTCAAGGCAGAAAGGCACCAATTCAAAGATTTGCAGATAATGTTTCTGCTTATTTTGTTCCTATTGTTATATTGATTGCAATTTTGACATTTGGTAGTTGGTATTTTATTTTTAGTTCTGAACTTTCTTTTGCTATGATTACTGCTGTAGCAGTTCTTGTTATTGCTTGTCCGTGTGCACTTGGCCTTGCTACTCCTACTGCTATAATGGTTGGAACAGGGAAGGGTGCTAGAAATGGGATATTGATTAAGGGCGGAGATTCATTAGAAACTGCACACAAATTGAAGTATTTAATATTTGATAAAACAGGAACTATAACTAAAGGAGTTCCAGAAGTTACTGACGTTGTTTGCTTTGGTAAAGAAAATATATTAAAAATTGCTGCTAGTATTGAAAAAAATTCTGAACATCCACTTGGCGAAGCAATAGTTGAAAAAGCAAAAACTGACAGAATTAGTTTTAGTAAAATTTCTAATTTTGAATCTATTCCTGGACATGGGGTAAGTTCTAATATAGGTAAGAAAAAATATTATTTTGGTAATCTTAAATTGATGGGCGATATTGGAATTAAAGTTGAATCTAATAATTTAGAAAAAGAAGGAAAAACTGTTATGTATCTAGCAGAGAATAAAAAGCTAATTGGATTAATTGCTGTTGCAGATACAATAAAAGAAACGTCTGCTCGTGCTGTTAAAGCATTAGAAAAATTAGGTATTAAAGTTTATATGATTACTGGAGATAATAAGAATACTGCTAATGCTATTGCTAAGATTGCAGGAATAAAGAATGTTTTTGCAGAAGTTCTTCCAGAAGATAAGGCAAAATATGTAAAAAAATTACAAAGACATGGAAGTGTAGCAATGGTTGGTGATGGCATTAATGATGCACCGGCCTTAGCTCAGGCAGATATTGGTATTGCAATGGGGTCTGGAACTGATGTTGCTATGGAAACTGGAAATATTATTTTAATGAAAAATGATCTATTAGATATTGCTAAATCAATAAGATTGAGTAAAATTACAATGTCCAAGATTCGACAGAACATGTTTTGGGCTTTATTTTATAATTCAATGGGTATTCCTGTTGCTGCAGGTGTTTTATATCCTTTTACAGGATGGTTATTGAATCCTATGCTTGCTGGAGGTGCAATGGCTATGAGTTCTGTTAGTGTTGTTATGAATTCGTTATTGTTGAAGAAAAAGAAAATATAGAAACCTTTATATATAACATATGATACACCTATCATATGATTGATTTAACATATATGGGATTTTTCAAGGCTTTATGCAATGATACAAGGCTAAGTATAGTTTTAAGTTTAAAAGATAATCCTAAAAATGTTAGTCAATTAATATCAGAATTAGATATGGAACAAAGTAGAATAAGTCACAATTTGCAATGTTTAGAAAAAAATGGATTTGTTACTGTAAAACAAGTAGGAAAGCAAAGGATCTATTCTTTAAACAAAGATACTATTGAACCCATTCTAAAAGCTGTAAAAAAACATACTGAAAAATATGGATTAAATTCATGTTAAGGGGGAAAAAATGAGTAATGAAATAATAGTATATTCAACAGAAACTTGCCCATATTGTGTGATGGTTAAAGATTATTTAAAAGAAAAAAATGTTGATTTTAAAGACATTGATGTCGGAAAAAATCATGATAAGGCAATGGAAATGGTAGATAAATCTGGACAAATGGGAGTCCCAGTAGTAGATATTAAAGGAAAAATAATTATAGGATTTAATAAACCTAAAATTGATGAAGCATTAGAAAAATTAGAGGAGTAAAAAAATGATAAACTATGATAAATTCGGACCTGAAAAAATAATACAAGTATATGATCCAAAAACTGGAATGAAAGGAATTACAGTAATACATAATACTAACCTTGGACCTGGAAAGGGAGGGATTAGAATGACTTCTTCTGTAGATGTAGAAGAAGTTTACAGATTAGCTGAAACAATGACTTGGAAAAACGCATTGGCAGATATTCCTTTTGGAGGGGCAAAATCTGGAATTATTGCTAATGATAAAGAAATAAGTCAAGAAGAAAAAGATAGTATTGTTGCAGCATTTTCTAAGGCAATAAAAGAATTTACTCCAGAACTATATATTGCTGGACCAGATATGAATATGGCAGAACATGAAATGGAAGTTTTTGCTAACTCTAATGGAAATAAAAAATCTTGTACAGGTAAACCTTCTAAAATGGGAGGATTACCTCATGAACTTGGAAGTACTGGTTTTGGAGTTTATCATTCCACTTTAGTTGCTATTGAACATCTTGGATTAAAATATGAAGATTTAAGTGTTGCAATCGAAGGATTTGGAAATGTTGGAACTTTTGTAATGAAGTTTTTAACAGAAAAAGGAATTAAAGTTGTTGGAGTTTCTGATTCTAAGGGGACAATTTACAATAAAGAAGGACTAGATTATAATAAATTAATGAAAGTTAAAGAAGAAAGTGGATCTGTTATTAATTATGAAGATGGAGAAAAATTAAATTCTAAGGAATTATTATCTTTAGATGTAGATATTTTAATTCCTGCAGCTATACCTGATTTAATAACTGAAGAAAATAAAGATTTAATAAAGGCCAAAATAATATCTTGCGGGTCTAATCTTCCTATTACTGAAGAAATAGAGGAAGAATTTCATAAAAAAGACATTTTAGTTATTCCAGATTTTGTTGCTAATGCGGGAGGAGTTATTTCCTCATATGTGGAAACTATTGAAGGCACATCAGAAAAAATGTTTGAAATTGTTGAAGAAAAAATTACTTCAAATACTAAAGAAATGTTAAAAAGATCTGATGAAAAGAAAATAAAACCTAGGGATGCAGCAATGGAAATTGCAAAAGAAAGAGTGGAGGCAGCTAGTAAAAATGTATGATGTTTTAATAATCGGAGGAGGTGCAGCAGGATTAACTGCGGCACTATATACTGGGAGAAAAAAACTAAAAACAGGAATAATTACTGTGGAAGTTGGAGGTCAAACTCTTTTAACAGATAATATTGAAAATTATCCTGGCGTAGATCCTATACCAGGTGCACAATTAATGTCTAAATTTAGAGAACAGGCAGAAAAATTTGGATCTGAATTTATATTTGGAGAAGTAAATGAAATTTTTCAAGAAAAAAATAAATCTTTCGAAGTTAAATTATCTAATGGTGAAAAATATAATGGAAAAACATTAATTTTTGCTGGAGGAAAAACTGCTAGAAAGTTAGGAATTCCTGGAGAGGATAAATTTTTAGGAAGAGGAATTTCAACTTGTGCTACATGTGATGCTGCTTTTTTCAAAAATAAGAATGTAGCAGTTATTGGTGGAGGAAATTCTGCATTAGATGCCTCTATTTTATTAGAAAAATTTGCTAAAAAAATATACTTAATCCATAGAAGAGAAGAATTTAGGGGTGACGAAATTACTGTAGATAAGATACATAAATCTAAAAAAATTGAAAAGGTTTTGAATGCTGTTCCTAATGAAGTTATTGGAGATAAATTTGTTGAAAAACTTATTGTCAAAGATGTAAAAACTAAAAAAACAAAAGAATTAGATGTTGATGGAGTTTTTATTGAAATAGGTTATGAATTAAAAACTGATTTTATAAAAAAACTTGTAAAAACAAATAAAATGGGAGAAGTTATTACAGATGATAGGTGTAGGACCTCATTACCCGGCTTTTTTGCGGCAGGAGATGTTACTACAGTCCCATTTAAGCAAACAGTTATTTCGGCTGGAGAAGGAGCTAAAGCTGGTTTGGAAGCATATAGATATTTACAAGGAGATAATGCAAACATTTCCATAGATTGGAAATAAGGAGAAAAAAATGGTAGAAAATTTAACAGAAGAAAAATTTAAAGAAAAAGTATTTAATTATGATAAAAGTAAAGAATGGAAATATGAGGGTAACCTTCCTGCAATAGTAGATTTTTATGCGGATTGGTGTGGACCTTGTAAAATGATAGCTCCAATTTTAGAAGAATTATCTAAAGAATACGAAGGAAAAATAAAAATATATAAAATTAACACTGAAGAAGAAAGAAATTTGGCAGCATCTTTTGGGATTATGAGTATTCCTACATTATTATTTGTTCCTAAGGAAGGAGAACCTCAACAAGCGAGCGGAGCATTACCTAAAGAAGGATTTAAAAAAATAATTGATGACTTTTTACTTAAAAAAAATGATAGCTAAAATTATGTTATTTACAAGTCCTACCTGTCCCCATTGCCATACTGCTAGAGAAGTAATCAAAAAATTAGATAGAGATGATTTTAAATTTGATGAAGTAAGTACTTCTAGTCCTAATGGCTCAAAAATGGCTCAAAAATATGGAATAATGAGTGTTCCCACTGTTTTTGTTAAAGGCCCAGAACATCCTGAAATAATTGGTTTGAAGGGAGTTCCATCTGAAAGAGAATTAAATAAATCAATTGATGTTTGTTTAGGAAAGGATAAATTTGAACAAAAGAAAAAAGGATTTTTTGGAAAATTATTTAAAAAAGAATGATTCTAATAAAAAAATGGCAAACGTAGATTCTGGAAGAAAATCAAAAAGAGATAAAAAAATGAAAAGAAGAATTAGGGTATATAAGAAGGGCGGAAAAGATCGTGCCAAAGAAAAACCCGAATAATTCTTAAAAAAAATATTAAAATAAAAAAGGAAAAAATTATTTTTTTCTCTTTTTAGTAACTTTTTTCTTAGCTGGTTTTTTAACTGCTTTCTTTTTAGTTGCAGATTTTTTAATAACCTTTTTTTTAGTTACTTTCTTTTTAGTTGTTTTTTTGCAACTTCTTTTTTTAGCTGGTTTTTTAACTGCTTTCTTTTTAACCGGTTTCCTAACTACTTTTTTAGTTACTTTCTTTTTAACTGGTTTTTTAGTAACCTTTTTCTTTACTGCAGGTTTTTTTGCAACCTTTTTTTTAGTTACTTTCTTTTTAGTTGTTTTTTTAACAGCTTTTTTCTTTGTTATTTTTTTCTTAGCTGGTTTTTTCTTGACCATTAGTATCTTCCTCCTTTTTAAAAAAAATATTTGTATACGTATTTTAAAAAATCTAATTTATAAACTTTTTCTTTTTACGCAAAATTTTTAAAGAAAATGAAATACAAATTAAATATGAAATATGAATATTTAGAACATACTGCTGATGCTAAGTTTAGAGCATTTGGTAAAGATCTCGACGATGTTTTTGCTAATTCTGCATTGGCAATGTTTAATATTTTAGGAGATACTTCTAAAGTAAAAGTAACAAAAAGAAAAAAAATAAAAATTAAATCTAGAAATTATGAAAGATTGTTATATGATTTTTTGGAAGAAATGTTATTCTTGTTAGATACTGAGAATTTTTTTCTTCATAAAGTTAAAAAAATAAAAATAAATGAAAATTTTGAATTAGAGGCAGTTATTGTTGGAGATGATTATAAAAATTATGAATTAAAAAGTGATATAAAGGCAATTACTTATAATGATATGAGTATTAAGAAAACAAAAAATGGTTATGAG
>CAYUWX010000001.1:0-62454 GCA_964448715.1 Candidatus Woesearchaeota archaeon | reverse complement strand
AACAAATTCTTCTTTCCCATTGGCATCTTTTTTCTTGTATTCTATTAATTTGTCAAGATCTTCTTTATTTACTAAAACAAATTTAGGACTATCTTCTTCAGTTCCTATGTCTTCAAAATAATCAATTAATAATAAGCCTTCATCTACTTTAGTTCTCATAAACCAATGCCACCAACCTTTTATTACTTTAAGGTCTGTGGATGTTTTCTTTCCTGCTCTCCCTATATTATCAAAATATTCTTTGACTGTGAGTTTAGTATTTCTAATCTTTTTCTTATTTTCTTTTATTGTGGCTTTTCTTTCTTTTTCTGTTGTTCCTAGGTTACCGTTTAGAGAATGTGCAAATTCTTTAAGAGGCATTTTATCTTGAATATATTTCAAGAAGGGGTGACATCTATTTAGATACTTCAGTAAGGTTCCTGGCTTTCTTGGACCCTTAGGAGTGATGTTCTTAGGGAGGTTTAATCCGTTCTCGAAATCACTTAGAAACTCTAGAAAACTATCTTTATAATCCTCTTTTATTGAGTCGTCTTTTATGAATATTTTCTTCCTTTTTTTGTATGATTCTTTACTTACAACCATGTTTTGGGGAAGAATATTTCACTTTTAAGTTTATGTATACTTTTGGGGGGATA
The DNA here is from genome assembly GCA_964448715.1 of Candidatus Woesearchaeota archaeon. Classification (GTDB taxonomy): domain Archaea; phylum Nanobdellota; class Nanobdellia; order SCGC-AAA011-G17; family PNOQ01; genus JABIBT01. The sequence goes on along the minus strand of CAYUWX010000001.1, from coordinate 61,819 downwards.
ATGTATAACTCCCGGCGGGAGCATTTCATAAATTTTATAAACATCTTATTTAAGACAAATATATGACAAAGAAATTTTATATTACAACTCCAATATATTATGCAAATTCTGTACCTCATATTGGTTCAGTATATACTACAATTGCAGCAGATGCCATTGCTAGATGGAACAAGCTTTTAGGAAAAGATGTTTTTTTCTTAACTGGAACTGATGAACACGGTCAAAAAATACAAGAGAGTGCTGAAAAAGAAAATAAAGATCCTAAAATATTTGTAGATGAAATTTCTAAAAAATTTAAAGAGGTTTTCAAAACTTTAGATATTTCTAATAATAATTTTGTTAGAACTACAGATAAATATCATGAAAAAGAAGTTAAAGAAATTTTACAAAAATTATATGACAAAAAATTAATTTACAAAGGAGAATATGAATCTAGTTATTGTGTCGGATGTGAACAATATTTAACTAAAAGTGATTTAGTTGATAGGAAATGTCCATTACATAAAAAGGAACCTGAAATTAGAAAAGAAGAAAGCTATATGTTTAAACTTTCTTCATTTCAAGATGAACTTTATGATTTAATTAAATCTGGAAAATTTGAAATACTTCCAATGACTAAAAGGAATGAAGTTTTATCTTTTATTAGAGGTGGTCTACAGGATATATCCATTTCTAGATTAAAGAAAAAAGTTTCTTGGGGTATCGAATTACCATTTGATAAAGATCATACTTGTTTTGTTTGGGTGGATGCATTTTGGAATTATATTAGTGGATTAAAAAAAGAAAAAAAATATTGGCCTGTAGATGTTCAACTAATGGCTAAAGATATTTTAAGAGTTCATGCAACTATTTGGCCAGCTTTATTATTGGCATTAGGGAAAAAGTTACCTAAAACATTATTTATCCATGGTTTTTTTACAGTAAATGGTGAAAAAATGGGAAAGAGTCTTGGAAATGTTTTGGACCCAGTTTATCTTTCTGGAACATATGGAGTTGATTCACTTAGATATCACTTATTGAAAAATATTCCTTTTGGAGATGATGGGGATTTTAATGAAATTAAGTTAAAAAATAGTTTAAATAATGAACTTGCAAATGATCTTGGAAATCTTGTTAGTAGAACCTTAACTTTATGTGAAAAATATTTTGATGGAAAATTAAGTAAATGTAAAAATGATGGTTTATTTAAGGAATTAGATTTAGGAAAAGTAGAAAAATATATGTCTAATTTTGAAATACATTTTGCATTAGAAGAAATCTGGAAATTTATTCGTTCTTCGAATAAATATATTAATGAAAAAGAACCTTGGAAAAATGAAAAAAATAGAGATATTGTTTTATATAATTTATTAGAAAGTTTGAGAGTAATTAGTATATTAATCCAACCTTTTATACCTTCAGGTGTTGAAAAAATAAATAAACAACTTGGTGTTAAACTTGGAAATATAAAAGATGTTAAATTTGGATTAGTAAATAATTATAAAATTAAAAAAGAAGGGGTGTTATTTAAAAAAATAGAATGATATCGATAGGTGATTTTGGAAAAATTGATTTTAGAGTAGCAGAAATCTTAGACGTTGAAGACCATCCTAATGCAGATAAATTGTATGTTCTAAAAATTAAAGTTGGAGATGAAGAAAAAACTTTGGTTGCGGGAATAAAAAATCATTATTCTAAAGAAGAATTAGTTGGTAAAAAAATTATTGTAATTGCTAATTTGGAACCTACAGAGTTACGTGGTGTAAAGAGCGAAGGTATGTTATTAGCTGCTTCAGATGATTCTAAAGAAAATGTTGTTTTAGTAACTGTTGATAAGGATATAGAATCTGGATCTAGAATTGGATGAATGGCCTGGATCGGATTTGAACCGACGACCTCTCGATTATCAGTCGAGTGCTCCACCAGGCTAAGCTACCAGGCCATAAAAAAAGAAGTAAGATTTACTTTTATAAAATTAACTATTATATGTATTTAGAAGTTAACAAATTATTATAAATAAAAATGCATTTACTATTTTTCTAATGAAAGGAAAATCCATTGCAGTTATCGGAACTCAGTACGGTGATGAGGGCAAAGGAAAGATAGTTGATTTCTTATCTGAAAAAGCAGATTATGTTGTTAGATATCAAGGCGGTGCTAATGCAGGACATACTATTACTGTTGGAGAAAAAGAGGTGATTCTCCATCAAATCCCTTCCGGAATTGTTAGAGGTAAAAAATGTATTATGGGCAGAGGCATGGTTATCAACCCCGTTACATTGAAAGAAGAAATTGAAGGTTTAGAGAAAGAGGGTTTTCCTGTAAAAGAAAATCTAAGTATTGATTCTGGTGCCCATATGGTTTTACCTAAACATATTGATTATTCAAAAAGTGAAAGTGGAACTGGAAAAGGAATTGCCCCTTGTTATGGAGATAAATCTAGAAAATTTGGATTAAGATTTTATGATATTTTAAATAAAAAATTTGATAAATTTGATTTAGATGCAAGACAAAACCTTGAATCATATCAATATTTTTTAGAAAAACATAGTGATTTATCTGATTTAATCGAAGATACTTCATTTGAATTATATTTAGCTAAAGAAAATGGTAAAAATATTTTATTTGAAGGTGCACAAGCTATTGGATTGGATATAGATTTAGGCCAATATCCTGAAAGTACTAGTTCTAATACAGGTGTTGGCGGAATTTTAACTGGGACTGGTGTTTCACATAAATTTATAGATAAAGTTGTTGGTATTGCAAAAGCATATGTTACTCGAGTAGATAAAAATGGTGCAGGACCTTTAGTCACTCAAATAGACGGAGAAATTAGAGATTATTTAAGGGAAAATGGACGAGAATATGGTGCTACTACTAGAAGACCTAGAAGATGTGGATGGTTTGATGTTCCTTTAGTAAAACATTCTATAAGAACAAATGGTATTGAAAATCTCATATTAACAAAATTAGATGTGTTAAGTGGATTAGATAATTTGAAAATTGCAACATATTATGAAAATGGTTCTAAAATAAGTGGATATGTTGCTGATGCACCGAGTTTAAGAAAATTAACTCCACATTATGAAACTTTGCCTGGTTGGAAAGAAGATATAAGTTCATGTAAAAAAATGAATGAATTACCTGAAAATGCAAGAAACTATGTAGATAGATTAGAAAAATTATTGGATGTCCTCATAGATATTTCTGTTGGTCCCGAAAGAAATCAAACTATTATTAGAGGAAATTATTGGATTTAAAATGGAACTAAGTGATTTATTAATGGATATTGAGGGCAGTAAAATGATTAGTAGTTGTTGTATAGGTGGTGTTATTGGCATTATAGGAGGCATTCTTAATTTTGATGATCTTTTTCTTGAAAGTAATAAAAAATTAGTTTCAAAAAATCCTAAAGTTAATCTTGAATTTAGTAAAGGGTTATAAGTTTAGCAACGTCTTTGCAAAATGTTAATTATGAGGGTCCATTTGTTGGAGATACTAGTGAATTGTTAATTTATGGTGCATATATTAGAGTAGGTTATGAGGCAGGCAATAAAATTGTTAAATCTGTAAAAAATTATATTAGAAAATGAACGCCTCGAGCAGGATTTGAACCTGCGACCGGTCGGTTAACAGCCGACTGCTCGAACCAGACTAAGCTACCGAGGCATAAAGAAATGTGAATTAATTTTATTTATAAACTTTATTATTATGGTAAGAATTTTTTAATATCTTTTATTTTGTCAGGTAGGTACTTTTCCATAACATAATTTAATCCCCATGCTGCTAATGCTTGTTGTTCTGCCCTTTGCCCTAATTTTTGCATTTTTCTTAATGCTTTTTCCCATTCTTTATGTTGTTTTACAAATGGATCATTTTTTAGAACGTCTTTAATTTTTTTCTTATCCACATCTTTTAAAGGATGAGTAGGTAATTTATATTCTTCAATATCATAAGGTGTAACTCCTAAAAATTTTGCTTGAGGAACACAAAAATATTTATTGATATGTGCTGCATTTCCTGAACCTACTTTTAGAGTCCTATATATTGACATATATCCGTATGGGTCTCCATCTGTAAATACATAAACTGGTAATTTTTTATCATCTGCCAATCTTCTAATAAATCTTCTACATGCTCTTGTTGGGACTCCACCCATAGATATTAAAATACAATTTGCAGTTTTCCAATAATTATGTTTAACTAATCTTTGAAACATACCTGCTGTTTCAATTGCTAAAATGAATTTTGCATCTGTTTTGAATTTTAAATGCTCTACTACTGAAGGAATGGAATATGCACCTGAACCAAATTTTGTACAATCTATTTTAATTTCTTTTTTTGTTGTTGGATCTTTATCAATTACTACTAATTTTCCTGCAATATCTCCTCCTTTTTCTTCCGGAATAAATCCTAATTGCTCCCTATTAACCATGAACATTGCTTCAATATCGTCCATTACTGCATCTGATTCTGCTTGTTCTTTAAATCTTGCATCTTTCCAATTTTTAGAAACATAATATGCTTCTCTCTTTGTTGCCATATCATTGTTTTCAACAACATCTTTAGAAAGCCCCATCATTTTTAGAGTTTGGGCAAAAGATTTTATTGTATTTACTGTTAGTGCCCTAATTTTTTTAGCACCTTTTAATTCAAAATATCCTACCTTAGGATCATAATTAACATTTTTTAAAGATCTAATTGGTATGGCTACTTCTGGTTTAGTTTTTTTATTTATTTTATTTTGAACTTTAGTTGCAGTTTCCTTAATTTTTTTTACTACTTCACTCATAGTTTTCTAGACCTCTCTAAATAATCTTTTAAATTATCATTTATCTTTTTTTCATCAATTTCTTTTAAATTTAATATTTCTTTTAATGCTTCACCTATAACTGGAACATATTTTTCTAAGTATGAATGTTTTTTTTCTTCATCTCTTACTTTGTGTTGTTTTCTAACATATTTTCCTAACTGTCTTCCGCACTCTTGAACTGCCAATTTAATTTCTTTTATTATTTCAGGATAGTGTGCAATTGCTTCCTTAGATTCTGAAGTAAATGGGACCCATACTGATGCAATATGAATCGTAATTACAACTGGACCTGTCGGAATATTATGGCCAGATTGATGTAATCCATATTGTTTCCATTTAGTTGAATTTATAGATTTAGTTATAGAACATGCTGCTTGTTGATATTGTAATGGAACTCTATTTGCAAATCTTATTATCTCTGCAGGTTTTTCTCTTTCTAAGGATCCCCCATATGCTATTGCTGCTTCTACCTTGAAAGGATTTCCTCTATATACTGATGCAGGTCTTGTAACTGCAGTATAGAATTCCGCATTAAATTCTTTTTTTAAAGATTTAGTTAATAATTCATCTCCTATCGGGGATAAACAGTCTGTTGGTGGAGCCATAAATTTCATTTTTCTCATAGCTTGTAACAAATTGTCTGCTTCTTGTTTTGCAATTCTGGATGGCCTTGCATTTGGATAAACATTGGCTATTTCACAAATTTCTTTTGCTGCTTTTGTACTAATTCTTGAAAATTCTTTTGTTAAAAATGATTGTAACGTTCTTGCATCTGTTGCCTTTAACATATTAATTAGAATTCCTAACTCTATTCCATCCGGATGTGGTTTAATTTCTTTAGGTTTTACTGGAAGTTGAGTTGTTGCCCTTTTGTATTCTGTTTTTGTTTGATCTGGTTCAATTAAAGTTAGAGTTGCATGGGGATTTGAAACTGCAGTGTATTTTATGTATTCTGCTACCGATCTTTTACCTTTTTGATATTTACCTTCCATCTCTATTTCAATTTTAGTTCCATGTTCTTTTTCCCAAAAAACTTCTAAATCTTTTGAAATTTCTGGTTCATTTTTAGTAGTATCAAAATGTAGTTCATAGAAATGTGCAGGTTTATTTTTTCCTATTCTAGAGGTTATTAATGCCGGTTTTCCTGTTGTTAATTGCCCGTATAAAACTGCTGCAGAAATTCCAATACCTTGTTGTCCTCTTGTTTGAGAAAGTTTATGAAATTTTGAACCATATAATAATCTTCCAAAAATTTTGGGAATTTGTTCTTTTATTATTCCTGGCCCATTATCTTCTAGTATTACTTTGAATCTTTCTGGACTAGTTTGTTTGATTTCTACCTTAATATTTGGTAAAATGTTTGCTTCTTCACAGGCATCTAAAGCATTATCTACTCCTTCTTTTATCGTCGTAGAAAGTGATTTTAATGGATTATCAAAACCTAATAAGTGTCTATTTTTAGTAAAAAACTCTGAAATAGATATGTTTCTTTGTTTCTTTGCTTGTTCTATTGCATGATTCATTTCTTGAGTATTTTCACTTAATTTTGTTTGCATGTAAAGGGAAAGATTTTATGGGGTTTATAAATCTTTTTGTAAAATTATAGTAAATTTAGTATAATTAACATAATTAGTATACCAAAAATTATTCCTGCAAAAACTTGAAGTATTGTATGTCCTTCTCTTTTTAGTTGTTCTTTAAGTGCATCTTGGGGGTGTAATTTTTCTAAAATCTTTTTTTGTTTACCTACTTCTAATCTTATTCCAAGGGAATCTCTTATTATTACTGCACTAAATGCTAAAGTTATTAGAGTTATTATGGATGTTCCTTGAGTCATTATCATTGCAGTACTTAGTGCAGAAACAAATGATGAGTGTGATGAAGGCATTCCTCCATCTGTAAAAAAATGAGAAAGTGAAATTTTTTTAGTTTTAATTATTTCAGTTATTGTTTTAATTGTTTGTGGAAAAAATGTTGCTAGTATTAATCCAATTATAATTTTGTAAAAAATATCCATAGAATTATTTTATTTAATTAGTTTATAAAAGTTCTTCTCTTTCTTTTTCTCTGTCTATCCACTTATAGACATTTCCGTGTGGTGCACCATTAATTAATTTGTCTAAAGCCCTTTTTGCTAAGTATACATCTTCTAATGATCCTATGATTCCAATTGTTTTTCCATAAACTGAGATATAAGTATTTGTCATTTTTTCTAACGTTCTTCTTGCTTTTCCGTCTGTTCCTATAACTCTTGACTTTATTCTCTCTTCTTGTTTTTTGGATTTTCCTGAAACTTCGTGAATGTTTAATATATCAAATGCATAATCTTCATTAAGTAATTTTAGTGCAGTTAAGGGATTGAATCCTCTTCCAATTGCTTTTATTATGTTTGATGTTATGAAAACATTATAATTATCTTCAGAATCTATTGTTATATCTCCTTCTGAGGTGATAGTTAATTTGGTTTTAGTTTGTTTTTGAATTTTCCTTTTAGTTGCACCTTTTTCACCTATTAGGACTGCAACCCTTTCTTTTGGAATTTTTAATTCTTCTGACATTTTTAGAATTCATCAAATTCGGATATTTGTTTTAGATATCCTTTCTTTTTTAACCAGTCTACTTGTGTTGGATTGTATCTGTATAAAACATCTGCTTTTTTATCTCCTTCAAATTCCCAAGGTTCTATTAAAACAGTATTTCCTTCTCTGACCCATAATGATTTTTTTAATCTTCCAGGTATTCTACAAACTCTTGTTTTTCCATCCATTCCTGCAACTTTAATTCTTGAACTTCCTAATCTTTGTAAAACAATACCTATAATTTCTTTGTTTTTTGGTGTTCTTACTCTTATGAATTCAGAATTGAATGTTTGTTGCCCTTTTTTCTTCTTAACTGGTTTTTTATATACCATTTTTGTTTAGTATAAAGGAATTTGGTGTTTTTATAAAGGTTTTGAATAGAAAATAATTTATTTTTTTTCTTTTTTTAATAATACTGTTATTTTGTAAATTCTTTTTCCGGCCGCCTTATCTTCACCAGTCAAAGATCTAGAAACTTTTGGTTTAATATTAAACTCATTTCTAAATTGTTTTCCTATTTTAATTGCAAAATCTGCAGAATTAATGTATACATCATATCCTTCTTTTAATTCATTGATATCAACTATTTCAATATTATTTTTTTTAATTTTTTTCTTAACCCATTCTAAATGGGATTCATCTTTGGGCCTAACTTGTAATTTTGCTTCAAAATATCCCGAAGGTAGAAATTTTTTCATACTTCAAATCTTTGTGCATGTGGAACTTCCCCAATTTTGATTACTGCACTTTCCTCGATTATATTATTTTCTAAAGCCAACTTAATTGTTTTTTCTCCAACAAGATTTAGATTGGTGGCTTTTTCCATTATTTCTATAACTTCTTCATCAGATTTAACTTCGCCTTTGTAAAATCTTTCAGTTATATCTAATTCTTTATCTTTATCAGAAATAGTTTTTCCAATTAAATCTTCATCGCAGATTGCTGTTACTGCTGCTTCCTGAGTTACATGAATTTTTACATACATTTTATATTTTTGACATTATTGGATGCTTTGCACCACATGCTTGACATTTTAATAATAAAACTCTTCCTTCTTTAACCATTTCAGTATCTGGTTTTTTACAATCTTTACATATAACAAACTCATTTGCATATTTTTCTATTTTTTCGTTTATTATTGCAGAATTTATTTTTTTACCAAGAATTAATCTTTGTCCATCAATACTTCCCGGTGCTGCTAATTCTCTTAATAGATATTTAAGTATGTGTTGTGGATATCTATGTAAAGTAGAAGCAATTTGTATAAAGTTTGTAACTATTGTTTTAGTACCTTCTATATGTCCCTTTACTTTGGGGATTTCAAATCTTTCTTTTGATTTAATTTTTTTAGGAATTTTTGGTTGTGCTCTTTCCAATAGTTTCTCATAATCCATTTTATTCAATTATTTTTAATTTTCCTGCTTTGATTTCAAAGATTTCTCCTTCTTTTAGGAGTTCTTGCATTAGAGAGTTTGCTTCTTCTTCATCTAATTTTGTTTCTTCAACAACTTCGATTATATCTGCTCCCTCTCCTTTATCCATTTGTTCAATAGTATTTAAGATTTTTTGTCTACCATTTCCAGAAACTACTTCTTCAACTACTGTTTCTTCTTGAATAACTGGTTCTTCTATAATTTCTTCTTTTTTTGGTTGAACTGTTTCTACTATTTTTGTTTCTCTTTCTCCATAAATTTTTGTTAATTCTTTTTTTCTTAATTCAATCCATTCTTTTTTATCTAATATTCTAATTATTTCAGGAGTTAAATAGATTTGAGAATTATAATCTTTAACTTTACCAACAAAAAGTATTGGTGAACCTATTTCAACATCATCGAAGAATGATACATCTTCTTTCCATGCTTTAATTTGTACATCTCCCGAAGAGTCATCTATTGTTAAAGTTGCATAAGAATTATCTTCAGAAACATATTTCATTACAACTGTTGCAATAATATTAACTCTTGAAACTTGTTTATTATTAACTTCAATATAATTTGGAGACCATTCTCCTTCTTCCTTTTTAATTTCTTTATTTAGTATGTCTGCTATCCATACTTTGTATGCAGTTTGTCTTAATTGTTGTTCCATTTTCTAAATTTTTTGTAAGAAGCCCCTTTTAGGCTCAAACACATCTCCTGATCTTTTTAGTTTTTCTATTGTTTCTCTTAATTTATCCTCATCTATTCCTTTTTCTTTTGCCTCCATTGAAATATCTTCAATAGCAATTGTTTTGGAACCTGATTTTTCTGCTAATTTTTTCATGATTTCTTTAACAATTATAAACTTATTCCTTTGTGATGCAGTTACCCCTGTTGAAATTCTATCAATATCAATTGTTCCTGTTTCTTTATCAAATCCAACCCTCATTAAACAATAATGAACTAAGGATGTTGCTAATTTTGCATCTTTTTTAAGTACTTTGTCTGATAATCTTACTTTTGCCGCTGCTTCTGCTAATCTGATTAATGCTTCTAATTGCCTTGCAGAAATTGGAATTGGTTTTATTTCATCTTCAGATTGTTGATTTGCATTTCTTAAATCTACATAATATGATTGTATTTCATCTATTGCTTCTTGTGTTAATACTGGTTTTACTTTTTGTTTTGCATATGCTAAATATTTTTTGAATAAATTTGGATCTACTTTAGGTTCTATTATTTTTGGATTATCGTATGCATTTAAAATGTGAGATGCAATTCTTGAATCATTATCTTTGCTCGGTAAATCTCTAATTGGAAATATTAAATCAAATCTATTAATTAATGCAGGAGGTAAATCTATTTGAGAAGCTATTGGTGAAAATGGATCAAATCTTCCCAGTTTAGGATTTGCTGCTGCAAGAACAGTTGTTTCAGATCTTAGAGTTGCTTGAATATTTGCTTTGGAAATTGTTACGGTCTGTTGTTCAAGTGCTTCATGTAGAGCAGATCTATCTTCATGACTCATTTTATCTAATTCATCAATTGCACATACTCCTCCGTTTGCTAAAACCATTGCTCCAGCTTCTAATGCCCATCCTTTCAAAAATTCATCTCTAACTACTGAGGCAGTAAGTCCTGCACCAGAAGCTCCTTTTCCAGATACAAATCTTCCTTTTGGTGCAGCATTTCCAATAAATCGGATTAATTGAGATTTACCTGCACCCGGATCACCAATTAATAAAACATGGATATCTCCCCTCCTAATTACTCCATCCGCCATTACTTTTCTTGATCCTCCCAATAATTGTAAAAGTAGGGCAGTTTTGATTTCTTTATATCCTAGAATTGATGGAGCGATAGATTCTACCAAATTTGTGAAAACTTTTGGATTTTTTGCCAATTCTAGTATCTTTTTTTCATCTTCCTTAGAAATATCTAAGTCATCAAATGTTTCCTGAACTGGTTCTATATAATTAGATTCTAGTGCTAAATCAAACATTCTAGATTGTGCCCCTGTTTTTAAAAATACTGGAATTTCTTTTACTATTCCAAAAATTCTTACTTTTGAACCAGGTGTTGTTTTTTTCTCTAAAGATGGTTCAACTAAATCTTCTTTTAGATAAATGGATAATCTTTTTGGTTGCTCTCCACCATCTAAGGATTCTGGAGATTCTTCTAAAATTATTCTTTGTGCATCAACTAATTCTTTTTTTAATAACTTGAAATGTCCTTTTCTTCCACATGAACATCTTGACGGTTCCTTGAATGCTTGATCTAATTGTAAAAGAGATAATATATTTGCACATGTAGGACATTCAAACTTTGCAGAAGTTACTTGGGGCCTTACATCTGATGCTTGTCTTACAATTCCTTCTGTTACTAATAAACTGCCTAAATTAAGACTTCTTATGTTTCTAATATTTATTTTTTGAGTTTCTGGTAAATTATTGAACCTTACTCTAATATCTTTTTTTGAGGTTATTTCTATTTGATCCATAGCCATTTCGAAATTTTGAATAACTTCTAATGGTTCGTTAAGCAATTGTTCTGCTATTTCTACATCAAATTTTGAAAATTCTTTAAAATCTATTAAGATAGATTTTTTTCCTTGCTTTATTACCTTGTCTATATCTTCTTGACAAACTGTTTCTAAAAAATCTTTAATTCTCTCTATTTGCGTAAATATATCTTCTGCCATTTTAAAATAATAAAAAAAGGAAAGTAAGTTTATTTTTTAAACTTTTTTAGGTTAGAAACTAGTAATACTACTGCTTCCTTTAGTTTTGTTTCAGATTTAGTTCCAGTACAAACGATTTTTCCATTACTAAATAATAGGAATGTTGCTCTTGTACCGGGTAATTTGTAAACTAATCCTGGAAATTGTTCAGGTTCGTATTCAGCATTTTCTAATTTAAGTGCTAATTCGTTTAAGTTTAAATCCATGTAGATATCTCCGGAACCAACCATATTTTGAACTGTGATTTTTGGAGTTATTGTAACATTTACACCTATTTTTGCTACGTTTTTTATAATCTCATTAATGGACTCTCTAACTTTTTTCATAGATCTAGCACCCGTACAAACTATTTTACCAGAACTAAAGACTAATGCAGAAGTTTTAGGTTCTCTTATTCTCATAACTAACCCTGGAAATTGTTCTGGATTATATTCTGTATTTGGCAATGTTTCTGCCAATTTAACTAAATGAACATCTTTTTCTAATGAAGTAGAACAGACAATGTTAACTATTTTTATTGTTGCTTTTGATTTTGCCATTATTAAAAACCCCCAAGTTTTATTTATAAAAGGATGTGGGGAAAAGTATTTAAAAGGATAGGTAAATTTTGTAGTAATTAGTTGGTTATTACATTGAATGAAATCTTGAAATTATTGCCTTTTATTTTGCATTCATCCTTATTTTCATAATTCATTTCTTTAAATTCTAGAACAGAAGCTCCAACTTTTTCTTGGATATATTTTTTGAATTTTTCAATAGAATAATCTGAACTTATTGAAAGATTAATTGTATCTTTTTTCTTTAATCCTTTTTCTTTTCTTAGATCTTGAATTCTTCTGATTAATTCTCTTGCAAATCCTTCTTTTTCTAATTCTTCATTTACTTCTGTGTTAAGTATTAATTTTCCTTTTTTGAATTCTGAGAATGTTAAATTTTCTGGCATTATTTCATCTACAAAAATATGTTCTTTTGTTAGTTTGAAATTGTCTAACTTTATTTCTCCTTTTTCATATATTTCATTTAACTTTTCTGAATCTAATTTTTCAGTTATTAATGGTGAATCTTGTTTGAAATCTTGTCCTATTTTAGATTTATTTGGAGAAATGTTTATTTCTTCAAATTGATAATCTTCTTTTAAGTTTAATTCCTTAATATTTAGTTTAGATTTAATTAGTTCTTTGAAATTTTCTAAGGTATTTTTAACATCTTTATCATTTGAAATAATTTGTGCTTCTTGAAGTGGCCATCTAACTCCTTTCTTTACTTTTTCCCTTGCTGCTAAACCATTTTGTATTATCTCTTGAGTTATCTTAACTTGTTTTTCTAAATCTTCATCTATATATTTTGAATGATATTCTGGCCATTTTTCTAAGGCAATAGATTCTTGTTCTAAATCAAAAGGTAAGCTTAAATTTTGATATATTTGCTCAGAAATTAATGGACAAATAGTTGAAAATAATTTTAAAAATTCAGTTAGTGAATAGTAAATTGTGGATAATACTAATTGAGGATTTTCATTTATTTTATCTCTAGTTGATTGTATATACTCTCTAGATAAATCTAGTATGAATTCTTCTAATTTTGTAGGAACTTTATTAATATTATAAAATTCGTATTCTTCTGTTACATCTCTAATTGTTTTATTTAATTTTGAAAATATATATTTTTCTTCTAATTCTAAATTTTTAGGTAATTCTTTTGGATTTACTCCCGAAGATCTTGAATAGTCTAATAGGTATTGATGAACATTCCATAAAATTGATAATATTTTGTATTTTGTTTTTAGTTCATCCCAGGAGAAGTTTACATCTGTTCCAGGTTCTGATTCATATAAATATAATCTCATTGCATCTACACCATATTTATCAATTAATTCGTAAGGCGAGATAATATTTCCTAACGATTTTGACATCTTTACTCCCTCTATATCTGTTATGAATGAATTTACAAATACATTTTTGAAAGCTGATTTTTGTAATGTAATATTTGAACAAACTTGTAGAACATTAAACCACCCTCTAATTTGATCCTTTCCTTCTAAAATAAATTCTGGTGGGAAATATCTTTCAAATAAATCTGTTCTTTTAGGATAATCTAAACATGAGTATGAACCTATTCCTGCATCTAACCAAACATCTAAAACGTCAGAAATTCTTTGTTTTTCTCCACCACAAGAACATTTAATTTTAACTTTATCTATCCATGGTCTGTGTAAGTTTTCTAAATCTTCTCCTGACAATTCTGTTAATTCTTTTTTAGAACCAATTACAATATACTCTTTACAACTATTACATCTCCAAATTGGAACTGGAGTTCCCCAAAATCTTTGCCTAGTAATTGAATTGTCCCTTAAACTGCTTAACCAAGAATCATATGCATTTTTCATAGACTCAGGAACCCAGTGAATTCCTTTATTGTCTTGAATCATTTTTTCTTTTAAATCTTCAATTTTGAAAAACCATTGTTTTGTTGTTTTAAAAATAACTGGTGTTGAACATCTTTCGTGATGGGCATAATCATGTTCCACATTTTGGGTCCCTACTAGTGCTCCGGATTCTTCTAATTTTTGAACAAATTTTTTGTCATCAATCTTTGCTTTAAAACCTGAGAAAGAACCCATATTAGAAGGAAATATTCCTTTTTCATCTATATTATTATAAGGTGGGATTTTATTTGCATATCCTACTTCATAATCTTCTGGTCCACAACCAGGTGCACAGTGTACTAGTCCAGTACCTGCTTGTAAATTAACATATTCTTTTGATAGGACTACTGTATGAACCTTAGGATGTTCTGTTTTTAATTTTGTATAATCTGTTATTTCATTTTCCCATGGATGTTCGTATCTTATTCCTTTTAATTCTGAACCCTTAAATTCTTCGGTAATAATATATTCTTTTCCCAGGGTTTTACTTAATACTTGATCTGCTAAATCTCTTGCAATTATCCATGTTTCTCCTTCAACTTCTGCTTCGACATAATCTAAATCTGGATTTACCATAACTGCTAAATTGAAAGCTAGTGTCCACGGGGTTGTTGTCCATATCAAGAGGTGTTTGTTTTCATTTCTTATTTTTAATTTAACAAAAATTGATTTATCTATTATATTTTTATATTCACATTCATGTTTTGCTAGTGCAGTTTCACACTCTGCACACCAAGACATTGTTTTTTCTCCTAAGTATAATCTTTTATTTTCTTCTGCTTTTTTTACTAAATGCCAAGCAGATTCTATCCACTCCGAGTTAAGAGTATAATATGGATTAGAATAATCTAACCAAACTGCCATTCTTTGTAAATCTTTATCCATTAATTTTGCTAGTTCAATTGCCCAATTAGTACATTCTAAATTAAATTTGTCAATTCCATAATTTTCTATATCTTCTTTCGATTTTAGATTTAATTTTTTTTGAACTTTTGAAGAAATCGGAATTCCGTGCATATCATATCCTGCCCTATCCCATACATCAAATCCCCTCATTCTTTTATATCTTAGAATTGAATCTTTTAAAGTATTATTCAAAGCTTGCCCTAAATGAAGTTTTCCAGATGTATACGGGGGACCTTGTAAAAAGTAAAAAGGAGTCTTATCTTTATTTCTTTCCTTTAATTTTTCATATATCTTGTTTTTTTTCCAAAATTCAAGTATTTCTTGTTCTGTCTTTTTTAAATCATACATCTTTTAATTTTTTGAGTGAAGTTTTAATTTATATAAATTGCCTTTTAGAACCTCCATAATTTTAGAGGTAGCTCTAGATAATAATAGAAATAATTTGTATTATTGAGCTACTTAACATAATTTTAAAGAAAATTTAATTTATTTAAGTGTTTTGCCAGGGAATTTCCCTGGCTCAGAATATACTTAATGGAGGTTTTGTTATTAGGATATTAATTTTTTACATTTTGTTCTTTATAAAGAAGGTTAAGGAAAAATATAGAAAACTAATCCATAAACCTTAAAAATGAATTTTTGAGTAAATCTTATAAATTCTTGAATCTAAAATTATAATAATATGTTTTGGAATAAAAAAACTTTGGATCCTTTAGTAGATATTGAAAATAAGAAAAATGAATTAATTGTTAGTTTAGAGCTTCCGGGAGTTAAGAAGAAAGATATTCATTTTAAGATTGATAGCGATAATATTGAAATAAGTGCTGAAAAAGAGAAAAAAAAAGAAGAGAGAGAAAAGAAATTTTTTAGAAAGGAAAGAAAATATCAAAGTTTTTACAAATCTTTTAGTTTGCCTAGTAGGATTAATCCAGAAAAAACTAAAACTAAATTTGAAAAAGGAATTCTGACTTTAAAATTATCTAAATTGAAAAAACAACCTAAGAAAAAGACAATAGGGTTAATTGAAAAATAAAAAAAGAAGAATTAAAAGAAAAGTTCTTTAATTCCCCAAATTAATAATATTACCCAAAGCAAGGTATAATAGCCGTATTCTTTCCACATGTTTTTAATCTTGAATTTTTTTACTAATTCGGATCCCATGTTTGAAAATCCTATCATGATTAAACTTGCAAAGAAAGCCATTACTGCAAAAATTTCTATTATTGTTATTCCTGCATTAATTAGATAATATAAAATTACTGCTGCCAGTATTGTTCCTATTAATTTAAGTCTTACTGGATTTGCATAAATTGATTTTGCAAAATTCATCCATTTTTTTGGATCAATAGTTAATACAATTAATTTAATTACACTTATTGCAATAATAATCAATGCTATGTTTTCTATGGCACTAAAATGCATTATTAACTTCACCTCCTTTGATTATCTTAAGAAATTAGAATATATAAATTTAATTAAAAAAAGAAAAAGGGAAAAATTATTTCATTTTTCCAATTTTAAACATTTTTGTACTACATTCAGGACATTTTCCTTTTACACAATCTCGTCCGTTTTTCATTTTACAAGCTTCAGCTTCTTTCATTTCTCTTTTACTTTTACATTTCATACAATATCCTTCTACCATTTTTTAATAAATCCTCCAATTTTTTAGTTTATTTATCCATATAAAAAGGTAACTATACTTAAAATTCTTTGATTATATTAACATTTTCTAAATCTTTTAGATTTATGTATTGATTTAAGTGTTTTAAAGAAACATTTTCTGCTAACTTATCCCTTATATAAATATGCAAATCATACTTCCCATAATAGTAAGGATTTTCATATACTGAAAGAATCTTTTTTTCATAACCTTCGACTTTTGGTTGTAATTCTAATCCTAATGTTAGATCTATGTCTCTTGCACCTTCTTCCCAAATATGGTAATTAAATCTAAATTGATTAAAAATTAATTTTCCTTCAAATTCTGGTTGCAATTCATTTCTTATTAATCTAAGAGTTTCTTCTAATCTTGGTTTTTTCTTAAAAAAATTCATTTACAACAACACCTTTTGTATGCTCCTGCAAAACAGGGAATTTCAACATTACAACCATCAATTGATCCAATATCTGTTTCTTCTTCGTAACATATAATATAATTACTAATTGTTCCATGTATACATCTTCCTTCTGAAAACCCTTGATATTTACAAATATTTTCACAGGATTTTGATGAATTTTCATAATTTTTTTGTTGACAACAACTAATAATTATTAAAATTATTATTAAAAAAAATATTTTTCTTTTTTTCATTTTAAAACCTTTTTCCAAAAGAATATTGCTAAATATCCTGCTAACAAAAATGCAATTCCACTTAAGTATGCTGGAACAAACCATGTACCAATTATCATATCTCCATTGATTAATAATCTATACAAATGTAGTGATGCTGCAAAAGTTGTTATTAGGGCTGTTAAAATATATGTTATTTTTTCCATACCAAATTTTAGAGTTCTAAATATAAAAAACTAATGATTTTCCATTAATTAAACTACCAGGGTAAAATAGCTAATCTGAATAATGCCCATCCTACCCAAAGTACAAAAACTAAATACATGAAACACCATGCTTTTGTTATTGGGAAATGTTTAGCTATTTTCTTATATTTCTTTGTGTATGCTTTTGGAAAAAACCATGCTGCAAAATTTGCAATTAAGCTATCTAAAAGAAATATATACCAAATAATTGTTTCTAAACTTGCCATATTAATTTATTATTTTTCAAGTATTTAAAACTTTTTGATTGTATATCTTTTCATAAGATAAAATTGAAAAGTATCTCATAAAAGAATATAATGGTAAAAGTGCTACATTTATGAAATAAATTAAAAATATTAGAATTGGAATAGATAATATTATTCCTAAAATTAGATTTGATAGAAATATAAAATAAAATAAAATTCCTATTGGTATCAATATTAATAAAATTAAAAATAATACAATTAGAGATAATATGTTTATTGCAATTCCTAGAACCATTGTTGCAAGTATGAAAACTAAACTTTCTTTTTTCTGTAAATTTATATTTCTAAATGTATTTTTTATTGCCCGAGTTATTCTTATTTTATTTTTATACATATCTACTAAAGAAAAATGATGTACAAAACTTAAGAAGATTCCTATCAGTAATATTAAAATTAAAAATAAAGGTATAAGTAATAAAATTATAAGTGGGCCTAATGCTGTAAATATATTTTCACTTTGTCCAAATTTTAAAAAGAATAATAAAATTGGTATGGTTATCAATAATATCAATATTAATCCAAAAAGTATTCTAAATAAGAAAAATGAAAATCCTAATGATTTTAATTCTTCCCAACTTTGTTTTATCGAATATTTCTTTTTAACTAATGCATCAATAAATATAAAATTAAAAACACTACTTATGAAATTTAATAGCAATGCAAATATTCCGAAAAATCCTATTAATAAACCTGTTAATCCTAAATTGCTTTTTATTGAACTTAATTCAATTTCTTTGTTTCTTGAAGATAATCCTCCAAAATTAGGTATTCTAAAACTTCCTCCACTATTTGAACCTGTAAATAATGAAACAAATCCTAATCTAAACCAATATTTTGCATTTATTGGAAAAAGTAATGATTTTGTTTTTTCTATTGCAGGATTTATTAAATCAAATGCGTTCCATTCCATACTTTTTTGTTATTTTTTTAATATTTAAGATTATTGGAAAAACTTATATATTTTCTATTCTTAAGATATATTGGGTGATACCATGAAATATAATTCTTTATCTAGTAAGATTAAACATAGTTTGAAAAATTTAGGTTTAAGTGTTTTGGCTGTTGCAACTTTGGCTAGTGGATGTGCAGGAACATATCACAGCAAATATTCTAGTGGAAGTTATAATGAATTAAGAAGGATGGATGGAAAAAGGGTTGGTTTTGATGTCGTTCCAGAAGAAGTAGAATATAGAAAAAATGATACTTTTATGATTTGCGGATATTCTCCTGAACTTAATGAATATATTGAGATTTATGAAGATGTAGATAGAACTAATAAAAATTTATTAGATAATGTTAAGGATAATTTAGAAGAAATAATTGATATAAATAATTATTCTCCTGAAGGGCACCCTATGCAATCTGTTTATGTAAGTGGTCGTTATGATCATAGTTTTTCTAGACAAGATATTTTAGATTTAGAAAGTGTAAATATTAATGGGGAACTTTATTTTACAGATCCAATTAATAAATCTAGACTTTATGAGGATATTGGTTTTAAATTTTGGGAAAGACCTTGGTGGAGATGGCATGTAAATGTACATTATGTTGATAATTTTTCTCCTTGGTGGGATTCATATTGGAACCATGACTTTAGAGATTCTGATGGAGATGGAATATCTAATTGGGCAGAAAGAAGAATTGGCACAAATCCTTATAATTGGGATAGTGATTTTGATGGATTAAGTGATCTTTCTGAATTGTGGTTTGGAACAAATCCTAGAGATCCAGATAGTGATAATGATGGTTATTGGGATGGTTATGATCCTTTCCCATTATGGCATTCTAGGCACCATAGGCACCATCATTATGATTCTTGGCACCATTGGTGGGATGTACATTATAAACACATGGAAAGAAGACATGCCCCTATTAAAAAACATAGAATTCCTGATGTTAAATGGAAAACTAAGAATGTAAATGAACATAGAAAATATAAAGATAGACTGCATAGGGAAGAAAAAATAATTGAAAAATCTAATGAAAGGCCATTAATGGAGAAAGAGAATAGAAAATATATTCCTTCTACAAGAGATAAACCTACATATAAACGAGATACGAAAACAGATAGGAAGACTAAACCCTCTGTTAGAAATGAAAGAAGAGAAAAACCAAAAATTAAAACTGAAAAGAAAAAGAAATCTTCTGGTATATCAAAAACATATGAAAAAAGTGATTCTAGTAAAGTAAAATCTAAAGATAAATCTAGTAAGAAAATTAAACGGAGATGATTGTTGACAAATAGCTAAGAAAAACTTATAAACAAATCATCCATCTCCAAAATATGTTTGTAGAAAAATATAGGCCAAAGAGTTTTAAAGATATTAAAGGGCAAGAAAAAATTATTCCAAGAATAAAGGCATTTATTGAATCAAATTCTATGCCTCATTTACTTTTTACTGGTCCTGCAGGAGTTGGGAAAACAACATTATCTTTAATTATTGCCAACGAATTATTTCAAGAAGATAGAAATCATAATTTTTTAGAATTAAATGCTTCTGATGAAAGAGGTATTGATGTTATTAGAAATAAAGTAAAAGATTTTGCTAGAACTAGATCTATAAAAGATATACCTTTCAAGGTTATCTATTTAGATGAGTGTGATTCATTAACAAAAGAGGCACAACAAGCTCTTAGAAGAACTATGGAAAATTATTCAAATTCATGTAGGTTTATTTTATCATGTAATTATTCTAGTAAAATTATAGATCCTATTCAATCTAGGTGTTCAGTTTTTAGATTTAAACCACTTTCATTAGAAAATATGAAAGAAATTGTAAAAAATATTTCTGAAAAAGAAGAGTTAAACGTTAATGATGATGCAATTGAGGCACTATATGAAATAAGTAATGGAGACGTTAGAAAATTAGAGAATACTTTGCAAAGTTGTTCGGTTGTATCTAAGGAAATAACTAGGGATTTAATTTATGAAATTGCTTCTGCTGCAAGACCTAAAGAAATTAAAGAAGTTTTAGAATTGAGTATTAATGGAAATTTTATAGATGCTAAAAAATTACTTTTGAGAACTATGTTAGATCATGGATTATCTGGAGTTGATTTAATAAAACAAATACAAAGAGAAGTTTTAGATTTGGATGTTAATGATGAAAAAAAATTGGATATGATTGAAAAATGTGGTGAAATTGAATTTAGATTAGTTGAAGGTTCTGATGAGTATGTCCAATTAGAAGCTTTAATTGCTTCATTTTCAAAATGATTTTAACAAATAAATATTCCCCTAAAACATTAAAGGAAGTTAAAGGAAATAAAGAATCCCTAACTAAATTATCCTATTTTATAAAAAATTTTAAAGAACAAAAGAAAAAGGCTTTAACTCTTTTTGGCCCTAGTGGAACTGGTAAGACTTGTTCTATTTATGCATTTGCTGAAGAAAATAATTATGAAGTATTAGAATTAAATGCTTCTGATGTTAGGAACAAAGTGAATGTTGGAGAATTTATGGATAATGCTATTCATCAAATGAGTTTATTTATGAAACCAAAAATAATTCTTATAGATGAGATAGATGGTTTATCTGGTGTTAAGGATAGAGGAGGAGCACAGGCCATAATTAAAATTTTAGATAAAACAAATTTTCCTATAATTATGACCACTAATGATATTTCTTTAAGTAAATTATCTGGTTTAATCAAAAAATCTGAAATAATTGAATTTGATGAGATCGGATCTAAAGAAATTAATGAAAGATTGAGTGAAATTTGTAAAAAAGAAGATATTGAATTAGATGATTTTATGTTGAAAACTATTGCTTCTAGAGCTGGAGGAGATTTGAGGGCAGCAATTAATGATTTACAAACTTTAAGAAATGGGGATAAAGAAGATTTAGAATTAATAGGCGATAGAAAAAGAGAAGAAGATCTAAATAATATTTTAAGATTGATTTTCAAATCAAAGGATATTAATTTAATTGAAAATTCTCTTATAGATATTAAGTTGGATGAATTACAGGCATGGATTCAAAGAAATGTAGTTTATGAATATGATAATGTTAGTAAAGCATTTGATTATTTGAGCAAGGCGGATGTTTTCAAAGGAAGAATTAGAAAATGGCAGTATTGGAGGTTTTTAGTTTATCAGAAATTTTTTATGAGTTCAGGGGTAGCTCTATCAAAAGAGAAAAAATCTAGTCAAATTGTTAAATATAAAAGGCCAACTATTGGTTTAATGATTTGGCAAAGTAATATGAGAAATTCTAAGAGAAAATCTATTTCTAAAAAGACTGCAAAATATTTTAATATTTCGGAAAAAAGAGCATTTCAAATGTTTCCAGATATTGTTTCTTTAATAAAAATAAATAAAATTCAAAAAAATTTAAAATTAGAAGAAAATGAAATTGAATGGATAAATACTAAATTAGTCTAATTTAAATGCTAATTTTCTTAATCTTTTTAATCTATCCTGTAAAGTAGGGTGTGTGCTCATTAAATTAATCAAAGAAGAACTTCTAAATGGATTAGAAATAAACATATTTGATAATGCGGGATTTCCAAATTCCATTTTTTTTGAACTTGAATGAATTTTAATTAATGCTTCTCCTAATGCCCTAGGATCTTTTATTAATCTTGAACCAACCTCGTCTGCTAAAAATTCTCTTGATCTAGAAATTGATAGATTAATTACAGTTGCAGCTATGGGTGCTATTATTGAAAGTGCAATTATTTCTCCGAAATTTGATTCTCTATCTGAAGAAAATATTGCTGTCCATCTTGCAAGCATTGCTACATACATTAAAGTTCCTGCAATAATTGAAGAAATGGTTGTTAATAATATATCTTTATTTTTTATGTGAGCTATTTCATGTGCTATAACTCCTCTTAATTCTTTTTCTTCTAATATTTCTAATAATCCGTTTGTTACTGCTATTACTGACTTATCTTCATTTCTTCCTGTTGCAAATGCATTTGGATTACTTGAAGGAATAATATAAACTGATGGGGTTTTGATTCCTGCCCTCATAGAAATATCTTTAATCATTTCATGTAATTTTACATTATCCGAATATTTTGATTTTTGTGCCCTATAAAGTTTTAGAGCTATTTTATCAGAATACCAATAGGTGGCTATATTCATTCCTAAAGTAAATAATAATGCAAATGTTAAACCTGAAGAACCACCTAAAGCAAAGCCTAAAATTAGTAAAATGAAGCTTAAACTAAACAATAATGTCCAAGTTTTTAAATGATCTCTAAACATGATTAGATTTAGAAAAATAATAACTATATAAATATTATTGTGATATTTAGAAAGATTTAATAAATAAGATTATAATTATTATTTTATGCCATATGATATTATTGTAGGTAGGACTGTATCTGATAAAAAGAAGTTTGGTGATAGTGGAACTATTTTTTTAGGTAGACATTATGTAAAAATGGGTCAAACCGTGTCTCTAAGTTCTAATATTAGAATGGATGTTGCTAGAGCACATGTTGTTTTAATATCGGGTAAGAGAGGTTCTGGTAAATCTTATACATTAGGTGTTATGGCTGAAGAAATGTCTTCTCTACCTGAAGAAGTTTCTAAAAATTTAGGAATTCTTATGTTTGATACTATGGGAATTTTCTGGACAATGAAATATGCTAACCAAAAAGAAGAGGAATTATTAGCAGGATGGAATGAGGTTCCAACAAAATTAGATACTGTTGATGTTTTTACTCCCATTGGATATGTTGACCAGTATAAAAAAAAGAAAATTCCTGTCGATTTTCCATTTTCAATAAAAACTTCAGAATTAGATTCTGGAGATTGGGCAAATATTTTTAATTTAAATCTTATGGAACCTGTTGGAATATTAATTGAAAAAACTATTGGACAATTACAAGATACCAAAAAAGAATATGATGTATTAGATGTTATTCAATTAATCGAAAAGGATTCTACTATTGATAAAACTACAAAAGATGCAACAATTAATCTATTTGAATCTACAAAAGGATGGGGATTATTTTCTAAGGAAGGAACAGAAATTAAAGACTTAATTAGGCCTGGAAGAGTTTCAGTTTTAGATATAAGTTGTTATTCCCATATAGCAGGAAGTTGGGGAATTAAAAATTTAGTTACTGGTTTAATTGCAAAAAAACTACTTCTTGAAAGGATGACTGCTAGAAAAATAGAAGAAATAAAGGCAATTGAAACAGGTACAAGTTATTTAGGATTTGAAAAGGAAAAAAAAAGAAAGGAACAAATGCCTTTAGTTTGGTTAATGTTAGATGAAGCTCATGAATTTTTACCTAAAGAAGGAAAAACTGCTGCTTCAGATGCTTTAATTCAATTATTAAGAGAAGGTAGACAACCTGGAATTTCAATGATTTTAGCTACTCAACAACCTGGAGAAATTCATAAAGATGTTATTACTCAATCTGATATTGTTATTAGCCATAGGTTAACTGCAAAAAAAGATATTACTGCATTAAATGATATGATGCAAACTTATATGTTAAGTGATGTTCAAACTTATATGAATAATTTACCTAGAATGAAAGGTTCTGCTATTGTTTTAGATGATAATTCTGAAAGAATATTTCCTATGAATGTTCGTCCTAGATTTACTTGGCATGGGGGAGAAGCTCCTTCAGCATTAAAAGCAAAAAGAAAAGAATTAGAAGAATTAGGTTTAGAATTATAAAAAATTAGGAAAGGGGTAATCCCCCTATTCCCCAAAAAATACCAGATACATCCCCTATTACTGGCGGGGCAAGTAATGAACAATCACATTTTGTACACTTCATTAGTGCTTGATGTCCTCCTCCGCTGTGTCCTTGAATCTTTACACAACCACTTACTGTTCCCCCCACAAATCCTCTTGCCTTACAATCTGCTTCACATGCTAGGGCTGCTTGTGCTTTACCTGCTGCTTTTGCTTCTTCAGATGTAGGTTTTGGTGTACCACACCCATAATAATTTCCATCTTCTCCTTTTTTATTTGCCGGACAATCATCCCAATCATATGCATATACTGTTAATGCAAATGCAAGAACGGCAAATATTGTTGCTAATACTAATTTTGATTTCATATTAATTACCTCCTTATGGGATTATATTGATTTTTTTCTTTTTAAGAAAACTTTATTTCAATACTTTAGAAAGCTTTAGAAAACTTTATTTTAAATTTAAATCTAAACAAACTCTATAGTTTCCTGGAGATGGTGAACCTGCTTTAATGATTTTAGGATTATATTTTTGGTATTTTTCTTTTAACTTTTTGAAATTATCTTCTCTTTCAAAAATGTATAAATGGATTTTTCCTTTTGGATTAATATATTTAAGTGCTAAATCAAAATATTTTTCCGATGTTTTAGGTAAGGGCATAACTATTCTATTAAATTTTTCATTTAATTTTGGAAGAATTTTGTTTACATCTCCTTTGAAAACTTTAATATTAGAAAATTTATTTAATTTAATATTCTCTTCAGCATATTTATGAGCAATAGGATTTATTTCAATCCCATAAATTTCTTTTGCTTTAGAATGTTTTGCGATTGTTAATGGAAATGGTGCTACTCCTGAAAACATTACTAGTACTTTTTCTTGTTTTTTTATTAAATTGGCTATTCTTAATCTTTCAGTTGCAGATTTTACAGAGAAATATGCTTTTTCAGGATTTACTTTTATTTTTACCCCATTTTCTTTATGTATAGTTTCTTTTCTTTTTTCTCCTGCTATTATTTTTAGTTTTTGGGTTCTATATTTCCCAGAAAAAGATTTTGTTTTTTTTGTTACAACATTTATATTTTTTAAAGTTTTAATTAAATATTCTCCAATTGTTTTTTCTTTTTTATTTAATTCTTTAGGAAAATCAGAAAAAATTAAAATATCCCCAACTACTTCATATGATCTAGGAATTTTTTTAATATCATGATTAGATATTTCTTTTTTTTTGAAAAACATGATTATATTTTGTTTATTTGAATTTATAAAGTTATTTTTCGATAGATTTAAATAATAATTTGATTAAATAAGATTATGGATAAAAAGGGAAGATTTATTTGGCCAAGAAGTTTATTATGGGTATTTATAGGATTAGTATTTTTATATATGGCAATTATGCCTTTTTTTGAAGTATTTCCTTATAATTTTGAAATTGGAGAAAATTTAATGATCTTCTTAATTTTTGTAGTAGGTATTTTAATTTTATTTGAATCATTTAGAAGGGATAGCGGTGTAAAAAGATTTTTTTGGGTTTTATTAGGATTAATAATTGCCATCTTGGGATTATATGTTTTTTTAATGGGATTAGGGGTTAATTTACCTTTTGTATTTAATGTTAATGGAATTATATTACAATTTATCTTAGCACTATATTCAATCTACTTAATAATTGGTGCTTGGGGACAAAGTGCAGTTCAATAAGAAATTATTTTTTATATTTAGATTTTCCCACCAATATATCAATTTTATTTTTAACTTCTACAGGATTAGCTATATGAACTAAATTAATTCCTTTATCTGATTTCCCTCTTGCATTAAATTCTAAATTACCATAATTTAATATTCTTCCAAAAACTGTTTGATGTAGTTCTATAGAATATATATTAATAAAATCTAAATTTATTGAAGATCTATTAAGAAATTTTCTTTCTAAAAATAACCCATCTTGATCTACAGTTAATCTTGCCAAAGATGCATGATGTATTTCAGTATAAATAAAAATAATAATGATTAATATAGGAAGTGCCCATACTAAAAAAATTACGGAATGAAAGTATATAGTTAAACCAATTAATATTAAATTTAGAAAATAATGAGGAATATAATATCTTCTTGTGGGCCCAATCATTTCCTCAAATTTTTCCATTTTTATTAATTAATATTATTAGTATTTAAAACCACCTATCTAGTGCTTTTTGTTTTTTGGGTTTTAATCTTTCCATTAATTTATCTATTCTTTGTTCTGAAAAGTCGTGTTTTTGTAAAATATCTTGAAGTTTGTCTAAATCTGGTTCTTTCCATTTTAATTGATAATTTTTTATTAATGGCATATTTTTGAAAGTTGCATAAACTTTTTTCCAATTAAATTCTGCTTCCACATTTGCAAATATTTTATCAAATGACTTATGTTGTTGAACTAATTTTAATGCAGTTTTAGGACCTATACCTTTTATCCCGCCCGGATTATAATCTGTTCCAACTAAAATTGATAATGCTAATAATTGATCTTGATTTATTTTTAATTTTTGAAGAACATCTTTTAATTCTATCATTTCTGGATAAACTTTTACGTACATTCCTTTTATTTTTCTTTTTGGAGAAACTGTTAAATTCCTTATAACTTTTGGCGAATTAAATAATAATGAATCCGTATCTTGAGATACTATTGCATATACATCTTTTTTTTCTGCCATGAATGCAGCTTGTGCTTCTGCTTCAGAAGGTGCCTGAATTACGGGTAAACCTAATGCTTGAATAAATTCTTTTGATTCTTGTACAATTTCTTTTGTTAATCTTATTGTTTGTCTTTTATATTTGGATTGTGACTCAATATCCTCTTTATCTACTTTTTTTAATTTTTCTTCTGCTTTTTGTTTTCTTACTTCTCTTAATTGAGATTCTTGAAATTTCATTGTAGGAGGTTTCCCATCGAATACAAATACTAATTTAATATTTTCTTCCATTAATTTTGGAATTCTCGTAGAAAGTCCCAATAAGTGAGAAGTAATATTCCCATTAGAATCCATTAATGGGGTTCCATCCATTTGTCTTATTGAAGCCAAGAATTGATAAATCACATTAGAAGAATCGATTGCTAATTTTTTTCCTTTTAAATCTTGTAAAGAAATTTCTTTTTTTGAAATTAAAGAAGATATTGCTACGCCCATAATTATATGAAGTTATTTTATTATTTAAAAGTTATGAATAAGAAAAAAGAGAAGTTTGTTTTGTCCCTTTTAATAAATCATTAAAATTTGTATCAAAAAACATTAAGATGGTATCTGCTATGGGTTTTATCTGTTTGTTTATGTAGTGATTATAATCTATTTTATTATTTAAATTTTGAATTGGCTCTGGCCCTCCTGTTGTAATATAATATTCTACTATATTTGATTCTAATTTTTTTAATTTTCTTGCAGCTTTTACATGGGGAGGAGTTATTTTAATATATTCTCCTAACTCTTTTCTAATTGATTTTTTGTATATTAATTCTTTATCATATTTTCCATTTCTCAAATCTTCTACAAATTCTTTTATGTAACTTGTTGGATCTTTTTTATGAAATATTTTATCATATACTTTTTTTTGAAATATTTTTGCTGCTTCTGTCCAATCGGATCTTACTGTTTCTAAACCCACAAAATCTATAATTTCTTTTGAATCTTTAATTAATAAACCTGCATATCTTTTTTTTGCACCTGTTTCTTTTCCTCTAATTTTTGGCATTAAAAATCTTAAATAAATTTTTTCATATTCTAATTCTAAATAACTTTTTCGATGGTATTTTTTTTCTATTGTTTTGTCATAAAACTCATTAATTTCTTTTTCTAATTTTTTTCCTGCTTTTTCTGCTTGTTCTTTAGAATCTAATTTTGTATTTATAAAAACAGAATCGGTATCTGAGTATATTACTTTATATCCATATTCTTCTACTTTTTTTGCAGTTTCTTTAATTAATTCTTGACCAAAATGGGTGATTGCATTAGCCATTTTAAGATTGTAAAATCTGCAAGAAGGATTTGCTAATACTCCAAAAAAAGAATTCATTAAAATTTTAATTGCATATCTTCCTAATTCATTTTTTTCTTTTCTAGTTATTTCTCTTTCTGCCCATAATTCTTTGATTATTTCTGGCATAACTCCATCTTTATTTTCAAAATATGCTTTGTTAGGTGATTCTATTGCTCCTTTTTTCTTTTTTTCTAAGTATGCAGCTGCATCTATATTGAAAGTTCTGATTATTGAAGGATATAGGGATTTAAAATCTAAAACTAAAATATTATCATAAATTCCTGGGAGAGATTCCATAACATATCCTCCTTTTATTCTTGCTTCTCTGTCTGAATTAAGATTTGTTGGACAAACTAATCCTTTTTTTCTTGCTTTTTGTAAATAAAGAAAATCTAATGATGCAATTGATGCATTAACTCTATCCAAAGGCATTCCTGTTAATAAGGATCTTTGTATTGCTAAGTTTACTAAATCTGCTTCAGTGATTATTCTATATGCCAATTCTGCATCAAGAAGATTGTAATCTATTAAAGATTCTTTATCTTCTTTGTATAGTCTATCTATTTCTTCAGATTTACTAGTTCCTAATTTTTGTATAAGTTTTGATTTTCCTAGTAGTGTTTTTGCGGCAGTATTCAATTTATAATTTTCTAATTTTATAAAAGAAGATTTTATTAAATCTATTCCATCTAAAACTACTCTTCCAGAAATATCTGCCTTACTTGTCCTAAAAAAACTTGATTCTAATCTTAATTTTGAAGGAGAATTATCTCTTCCTAATATAAAATTAATTTTATTTTCCTTAAACTTGTCTCTTAATACTTTAAAATCGAAATCTATTACATTCCATCCTGTAATTATGTCTGGATCAAAATTTATAATCTCTTCTCGAAATTTTTCTAATAATTCTTCTTCATCAATACACGATATTGCATTTTTAACTTTCTTGTTTGAAATAATTAATGATTTTTTGTAGTTTTTGGAAAACATAGAAATGCAATAAATTTCTTTTGCATTTTTATTAGTTTCAATGTCAAACGATAATATTTTGAGATTATTTGGAGTGTATTCTACTGAACTTATTTCAGGATTTTTATAAACTCTATCTATTGTTTCTGCACAATCATAATCTCCATCTATTTCTATTGAACCTTGAATATTATTATCTATCAAATATCTAGTTGGAAATCTTATATCAGATTCATATGTTTTAATATTTTCAGATTCAAAAATTGTTCTTAATTCTGAAATTTCCTTGGGATGATTTAATTTTACTTTAGTCATTAATTCTTTTTGAAAATTAGTTAATTTTGTTTCTTCATATTCTATTTTTTCTATATTTTTTGCTTTCTTTAAATCATTAGTTTTAATAAAAAAATATGGATCAAATTGATTTATTGTTAAAAACGATTCATTATTTTCCAATCTACCATATAATAATATATGGGGTTTTTCATTAATTACCTTTAATGTTGAAAAAATTATAAATCCTTTCATATTTATAAAAAGGGGGTTAGATTTTTAAAGATTTGTTCTTACTTAATTATATGAAAGACTGGATAAAGGCTGGCGAGATTGCGGCAGAAGCAAGAGAATATGGTAAAAAATGGATAAAACCTAGAAGATCCCATAGGGTTGCTACTGAAAAAATTGAAGCAAAAATATTAGAACTAGGTGGAGAGTTGGCATTTCCTACTCAAATTTCTGCAAATAATATTGCTGCACATTATAATTCTTTAATAAATACTGATTATAATTTTCATGAAGGGGATGTAATTAAACTTGATGTAGGCGTTCATATAAATGGTGCAATTGGAGATACTGCAATTACTATAGATTTAGGAGATAATTCAAAATTAATTAAAGCTAGTAAAAATGCATTAAATGCCTCATTAGATATTGCTACACCTGGAACAACTTTAAATGATATTGGAAGAGTTATTGAAGAAGAAATTAATGGATTAGGGTTTAAGCCTGTAAAAAATTTAGGGGGCCATGGTTTAGATAGGTGGCAAATACATACTGCTCCAAGTGTACCTAATTTTGCTAACGGAGATAATACTAAATTAACCAAGGGCCAGATTATCGCTATTGAACCTTTTGCTAGTAATGGGGAAGGTATGATTTATGAAAGTAAATCTTCAGAAATTTATCAAATAATTAATAATCAAAAAAAAGTAAGATTAGAATCAGGAAGAGAAATTTTTAAATTTATTTCAAAAAAATATAAAACTCTTCCTTTTGCTAAAAGGCAATTAATTAAAGATTTTAATCAATTAAAATTAAGTATGGGTTTACTTTCTTTAAAAAAAGAGGGAATTTTGCATGAATTTGGAATTTTATCTGAAAAAAGAAAAAACTCCTTAGTTAGTCAATCGGAACATACGGTTATTATTGGTGAAAAAATTACTACAAAACTCTAAAATTACTTGATTTTTAGTAGTAACATAACCTTTATATATTTAATATATTTTCTTATTTATGTGTTGATTTTGATTAGAATTTTCGGATTCTTTTCATTTTCAACACGCTTATATTCTAAAAATGAAATTTAAATCTAATCTTTTTTTAGCACCAATGGCTGATGTAACAGATGTTTCATTTAGATTGTTATGTAAGAAATATGGGGTAGGATTAACTTTTACTGAAATGATTTCTGCTACTGCATTAGCTAGAAAAAATAATAATTCTCTTAAATTATTTGATGTGCAAGAACAAGAACGACCTATAGGGATTCAATTAATGGGACAAAATTTAGAAGACATAAAAAAGGCTATTAAATTTGTTGAAAATAAAGTGGATTTTATTGATTTTAATATGGGTTGTCCTGTTGAAAAAATTGTTAAACAGGGGAATGGTGCTGCATTAATGAAAAGGCCTAATAAAATTAGGGAAATCATTAGAGTGGCTAAATCTATTACAGATAAACCTATTTCTATAAAAATTCGCTCCGGATGGGATAAAAAAAGTATCAATGCTGTAGAAATAGCTAAAATTGCTGAAGAAGAAGGGTGTGCATTTATTACGATTCATGGAAAAACTAAAACTCAAGATAGAAGTTCTGAGGCAGATTGGAATATAATAAAACAAGTTAAAGAAAGTGTAAGTATTCCTGTTGTAGGGAATGGTGGAATTAATTCTCCTGAAGATGCAAAAAGAATGTTTGAGGAAACTGGTTGCGATTATGTTATGATTGGAAGGGCCGCTTCTAAAAATCCATTTATATTTAAACAAATTAATGATTATTTGGAAAAAGGAAATTATAAGGAAATTAATTTTAAAAATAAGTTAAAATTTTTTAGAGAGTATTTGGAATTAAGTAATAAATATAAACCTGCCTTGAAATATGTAAAAGATCATGCTATTTATTTAACTAAAGGTGTTAAGGGAGGTAATTTACTTAGAGTGAAATTATCTCAAGCAAGAAATAAAAAAGAAATAAAAAAAATTTTAAATATTTAATTATCTGACCATGCTAAAACTCCCATTATAATAAAATTAACTATTGGGATTAACATTAATAAACTTAGCCAACCTGGTTTTGCCCTTTCTTCAGCAATTCTCCACCACCACCAAATTAACATACCCATTACAATTAATTGTCCTGCGAATGGTATGAATGATGCTGCAATTACTATTAAAAATGTCCACCAAGGAACATTTGCTATTTGAGTCATTAAATAAAGATTTGCAAATGGAATCCATGCTAACCAAGGATATTCAGTTTCTGTCTTTTTTGCAATAGTCATTAAAACTAATGCTGTATAAATATATACTGCCAATCCAATAAATAATATTACTCCTGTAAATGCACCTAATAATTCACTCCTATAGGTTATATCTGCCATTTTTCACCCCCTTGAAAATTATATAATATAAAAAAGAAAAAAAAGTTTTTAAAGTTAACCCATATAGTTTGTATCTTGAATTGCTGCACCCCTTGCAGTTCTTAGATATTTAGATTCAATTTCTTCATATTTTTTGATATCTTGTTCTCTAATAGAAGGTTGAACTTTTTCTAATGCTTTTTCAAAATATTCCATTGTAATTTCTTTAGCATTTAGATCTTCTCTTAACATTAACATTGCAGATTCCCTACATACTGCTTCTATATCTGAACCCGCATAGTTATTTGTTTTGTTTGCTAACTCTTTTATATCAACGTTTTTTGCCAAAGGCATGTTTTTTGTATGTACTTTGAAAATTGCTTCTCTCCCTTTTTTGTCAGGTGTACTTACTAATAAAATTCTATCAAATCTTCCTGGCCTTAGTAAGGCAGGATCCATAATGTCTGGTCTATTTGTTGCAGCTAAAACTACTACATCATTTAATTCTTCTAAACCATCCATTTCAGTAAGAAGTTGATTTACCATCCTTTCAGTAGTTCTTGAACTACCTTGATCGGCCCCTCTTCGTGAAGCAATTGAATCTATTTCATCAAAGAAAATTATTGAAGGGGAAGCTTGTCTTGCCTTTTCAAATATTTTTCTCATACCCTTTTCAGATTCACCCATCCACATAGATAATAATTCCGGACCCTTTACTAAAATAAAATTAGCATTTGTTTCATTTGCTACTGCCTTAGCTAATAATGTTTTTCCAGTTCCTGGAGGACCATATAATAATACTCCCTTAGGTGCTTTTATCCCCATCCTATGAAATGCATCAGGATTATTCATTGGCCACTCTACAACTTCTTTAAGTTCTTGTTTCATTGTTTCTAAACCTCCTATATCTGTCCATTTTATATTTGGTTTTTCAACTAAAATTTCTCTTAATGCAGAAGGTCTTACTTCTTTTAGTGCATCTTTGAAATCTTTATCATTAATTATCAATTTACTTAATAATTCTTCAGAAAGTTCAGTTTTATCCTTTAAATTTAATTCAGGTATGACTCTTCTTAGAACATTCATTGCAGCTTCTTTTGCTAATGATTGTAAATCTGCACCTACAAATCCGTGAGTTATTTCTGCTAAAGATTCTTTATCTACATCTTTTGCCAAAGGCATATTTCTAGTATGAATATTTAATATTTCTAATCTTCCTTTTTTATCTGGCACTCCAAAAGTAATTTCCCTATCAAATCTTCCCGGCCTCCTTAATGCTTCATCAATTGCATTTGGTCTATTTGTTGCACCAATAACTGTAACATTTCCTCTCTTATTCAAACCATCCATCATAGTTAATAATTGAGCTACAACTCTTCTTTCAACTTCTCCTCTTGTTTCTTCTCTTTTTGGAGCAATTGCATCAATTTCATCTATGAAAATTATTGAAGGAGATTTTTCTGCAGCTTCTTCAAATATTTGTCTAATCTTTTTTTCAGATTCTCCATAAAATTTATTCATTATTTCCGGACCATTAATTAACATAAAATTAGAATCTGTTTCATTTGCTACTGCTTTAGCTAATAATGTTTTTCCAGTTCCTGGAGGGCCATGAAGTAAAACTCCTGAAGGAGGTTCAATACCTAATCTATTAAATAATTCAGGATGTTTCATAGGTAATTCTACCATCTCTCTAATTTTTCTAATTTCATCAGATAGTCCACCTATATCTTCATAAGTTACATCAGGTATGGGTGCTTCTTCAGTAATTTCCACTGCTTTAGAACTTACTTGTATTTGGGTATTTTCCGTAATAATAACTGCGTCTTTAGGAGTAGTATCTGCAACTACAAATTTTAAACTTCCTAATCCTCCTAAAAAACCTGATTGTAATTGATCAAAAATATCTGAAAATATATCTTCAAATTGCCCGCCCGAAAATGTGGATCTTCTTCTAGTTGTTCCACCTAAAGAAATTATATCTCCTTTTAATACCACTCTTCCAAGTAAACTTTTTTGAAATATTGCAGGATTTGCTTGAACCATCATACCTTGTTGTGCAGGTGCAATTGTTATTTTTTTAGCTTCTTTTACTTGTACTTTTCTTATTTTAACGGATTCACCAATGCTAGTTTTAGCATTTCTTCTTAAAATTCCATCCATTCTAATAACTGACTCGCCTACATCTGTAGGATATGCTCTATCTGCAATTCCAACAGTTTTTCTTTTACCTTCTATTTCAATAATATCTCCTGCATGAATTCCTATTTCTTTCATATCTTGAGAGTCAATTCTAACTATTCCCTTATATGCTTCTTCTTGCATTGCTTCCATAACTTTTAATTCAACTTCTTTATTTGCCATTTTATTCCTCCAACATTTTCCTAAAACATAATTTTATTCTTCCTGGTTCTTCTAAACTTAATCTCATCATTTTATCCATTTCTCTTTCCATTTTTGTAAATTGTTCTTCAAATTCAATTATTTCTTTGGGAATGGTAACTGAAAATGAATTTCCTACCATTCTTAATTTAACTCGGAATTCTCTTTGTTTTAATTTTTGAAAATCTTCAAATTTCTTAATATCTAAAGGGTGATAAATTTTTTCAGAACATTTTGAACAATTGAAGAATCTTAATTTATGTCCTTCTTTTAATTGTAATTTTTTATCCATTTGAGTTTTACATCGAGAACATAAAACTGTTGTATCAAATATATCTTTCATCGTGTATACGCAGGATATATACAAACTATATATAAATGTTTCTGTAGAATTAACCACACTTAACTATATGTTTATATGGAACATAAATTCCTAAATCATTTTCCATAAATCTTTGTGCATTTTTTAATTGTCTGTATGCTTTATCTATTCCTTTTTCACTACATTTGTATTCTATAATATAAAGTTCATCCCCATTCCAGATTAATCCATCAGGTTCTGCAATTAAATTATTTCCTCTCCAAAATTGAGTTTCTTTTGCAATTACTTTTATTCCATTTATTTCTTGCCTTATTTCCGATCTTAGTATTTCTGTTAATCTTTTATCGTGTTTAGAATTTATGATTTTTGACCTACTCATTTTAGTGAAATTATTTTCTCCCAAGGAAAATTCTTATTTCCAAAGTGTCCATAAGATGAAGTTTGTTTAAATATTGGTATTTTAAGATTGAAATGTTTTATTATTTCTGCAGGTTTTAACGGAAAATTTTTCTTTATTATTTTAATTATTTCTTCTTCTGTTAATTCTGAAGTTCCAAAAGTATCTACAAATATACTCACTGGTTCTGCTACTCCTATTGCATAACTTAATCCTACTTCACATCTTTGACAAATGTCATTTGCAACTAAATTTTTTGCAATGTATCTTGCAGCATATGCTGCACTTCTATCTACTTTGGAAGGATCTTTTCCAGAGAATGCTCCTCCTCCATGTTTTCCCATTCCTCCATAAGTATCAACTATTATTTTCCTTCCAGTTACTCCTGCATCTCCTTCTGGCCCACCAATTACAAATTTTCCAGTAGGATTAATTAAGAATTTAGTATTTTCGTCTATCAAATCTTCGCATATTGGATTTATTACTTTTTCAAAAATATCTGATTTTAATTTTTCATGTTCTATTCCTTCATCATGTTGTGAAGAAACAATTATAGTATGTATTTTTTTTGGTTTAGAATATTCATACTCGATTGTTACTTGAGCTTTTCCGTCTGGCCTTAGATAAGATATTTCTTTATTTTTTCTTACTAGAGATAATTTTTTTGTTAATTCGTGAGATAAATGTATTGGTAAAGGCATTAGTTCTTCTGTTTCATTACAAGCATAACCAAACATCATTCCTTGGTCACCTGCACCTTGTTCTTTGTGTAATCCTTCTCCTTCTGTAACTCCTTGTGAGATATCCGGACTTTGTTTTTCTATAATTGTTTGAATATTGCAAGATTCTGCATCTATCCCATATTCTAATTGAGTATATCCAATTTCTCTTAAAACTGATCTAGCTATGTATTCTACATCTAATTGTGCTTTTGTTGTTATTTCTCCTGCAATGACCACATTGTTATTTTTTACTAAACATTCTACTGCAACTCTTGATTCAGAATCTTGTTTCAAACATTCATCTAGAATAGTATCTGATATTTGATCACATATTTTATCAGGGTGTCCTTCTGTCACAGATTCTGAAGTGAATAATTTTTTCATAGGTGTTATATTGGTAAAATATTTAAAAGAATATATATCATTAAATATATGATTTTGAATAATGAACTTGATAATTTTTTAAAAAATATCAATGGTTTAACACTAGTTTATGGCCCGTCAGCTAGCGGTAAAAGCACATTAGCTATGCAAACTTCATTAGAAATTTCAAAAAAAAGTAAAGTTTTATTTTTTGATACTGAAAAAAGTTTTTCCATAGATCGTATTAAATTGATGAATCCTAATTATGAAAAATTATTAGAAAATATTATTGTTATGAATGTTATTAGTTTTGAAGATCAAATAAAAAAATTAAAAGATATTGAAAAATTAGTAAAAATAGGAAATTTTAATTATGTAGTAATAGATAGTTTTGGAATATTTTATAGACATGCCTTACCTAACCTAGGATATAAAGAAGTTAATAAAAAAACTATTGAAATATTAAAGGGTTTAAAACATGTTGTAGATTTAGGAGTTCCTGTTTTAATTACTAATCAAGTTTATTCTGATAAGGATGATCAAATAAAAACTGTTGGTGGCCAAATGATTAGAAATTTTGCTAATTCTATTATTGAACTTAAATTAGATCCAAGAAAAATTCAAATTCAAAAACCTGAAATTAGTGAAATTAAATTTAACATATGCAATTCAGGATTTATTCTTTTTTGATTTCTTTTCCCACTCTTCCCTTCCTGGACAATCGGGATTTAAACATAATATCCAAGGTCTTTTTCCTTTTCTTATTATCATAACTTGAGGAAATTCATCATGTTTACATACTTTCTCTACATGTTTTACTAACCCTTGTTGAGGTAGCCCATATGTTGTTTTACACTTAGGATATGCATCGCACGCTACAAATCTTTTTCTTGTTTTTTTAGAATGAATAACTCTTAATTTCCCTTTTTTGCAAATCATACAGGTTCCTACTTCACTAGATTTTTGTTTTGTCTCTTTTGCTGCTTCTGCCAAATTTTTACCAATTTTTGATTCATTTTTTTTAAACTTTGTTAAAATCTCTTTTAAAATCTTTTTAACATTTTTTATTACTGTTTCTTTTTTTAATTTATTATGCCTAATTTTTTCCATATCTTCCTCTATTTCTTTAGTTAATTTAAAGTCTATAATTTCTGGAGAATATTTTTTTAAAGTTTTAATTAATTTTATTCCTAATTCTGTTGCCTCTATTGGTTGATTTTGAATATAATTTCTTTCATATAATGTGTCTAAAATTAATGCTCTTGTAGATTTAGTTCCTAAATTCTTTTTTTCTAATTCTTTAATTATTGAAGCCTGGCTATATCTATTAGGCGGTTGTGTTTCTTTTTCTTCATCTAATATTTTTTTTACTTTGATTTCTTCCCCTTTATTCATTTCAGGTAATTCTTCTTCCTTAAATTTTGCATATTTTCCGTAAAGAATGTGCCATCCTGGATCAATTGTTGTTGTTCCTGTTAATTTGAATATTTCTTTATTGACATCTATTGAAATAGAAAGGGTTTGCTTCTTTGCAGGTTCACCAAAAACTGCTAAAAATCTTCTAACTATTAAATCATAAAGTTTTGCTTGCCTTCCTGATAAATTTGCAGGTTCCCCTGTAGGGTAAATTGCAGGATGGGCAGGATCTTTCTTTTTCCCCTCATTAGGTTTTAATTTTTTCTTAAGTAAACTCTCACAATTCGAAGAATATTCTTTTTGTTTTTTTAATTTTTTAAGTATTTTTTCATATCCTATTGAATCAGGTAATTTTTGGGAACTAGTTCTTGGATATGAGATTAAACCTGAAATATATAGTTCTTGAGCTAAATTAGATGTATCTTTAGGTGATACCTTATAGTGCCTAAAAAATTCTGTTTGTAAAGAAGTGAGATCAAATGGAAAGGGGGGTGCCTGATTAGATGTTTTTTTATTTATTTCATCAATAATTGCAAGTTTTCCCTTAGTTTTCTTTAAAATTTTTTTAACTTTCTTATTATCAGAAAATTTATTTCCATTATGTTTAGCTAAAATCTTATTTTTTTTATATAATCCATCTAAATATACTTCCCAATATTTTTCTGGAACAAATTTTTGTATCTCTTCTTCTCTTTTTACTATTATTTTAAGTGTTGGGCCTTGTACTCTTCCCGTCGATAAAACTTGGAAATAACCACTAGAAGTTTTTAATGACATACTTAATGCTTTGGTTAAATTTATTCCATAAAACCAATCTAAATGATGCCTAGCAATTCCTGCATTAACCATTCCAAGGTCTAAACTTTTTTGGGCACTATCATATGATTTAATTAATTCATCTTTTGTAAGTGTTGAAAATTTCATACGCCTTGCATTATCTTTTCCCAAACCATATTTTAGTGTAGTATATCCTATTACTGCACCCTCAATATCATAATCTGTTGCAACAGTTATCAAATCTGCCTTTTTCCCTAAATATTTTAGCGTCGATAAATATGCTTTAATATAATCTGAACCTTTTTCAATTTCATATTTAGGTTTCCAAGTTATATCAAAAGTTGGATAATCTGCCCACCTAGATTTTACTTCTTCAGTTAATCCAAATAAGTGACCTACTGCGCAACCTACATAAATTTTTTTGTTTTTATGGACTATTTCATAATATACTGCCTTTCCTTTAGAATGTTTTATAGGTGTTTTATCTGAAATTGCCGTCGCTATTTTTAATGCAGCCTGAGGTTTTTCAGTTATGATTAATTCTACCATCTAGAATTATGTCTAAAAATAAATTTATATAAATGTTTTGAAAAAAAATAAAAAATTAAAGATGTTCTTTTTTTTTTTCGAATTTAGAAGCACATTCTTCAGAGCAGAATTTATATTTTTCTTCTTTAATTTGTTCTTCTATAAAATCTTTTTCTAAAACCTTTCCACAATTAGCACATTCAGAGGGATTATATTCATCATTATAACCTTGCATAAATCCTTCTTCTTCAGGTTGTATTTCGTCTGATTCAGTTAATTTTTCTGCATTTTCTTCATTATATAAATTGAATTCTTCTTTTTCATTCATTTTTTATACCTCCAATTTTCCTTTTTCCATTCATATATTTTCTTAATGGCTTGGGAATAGAAATTGATCCATCTTTATTTTGGAAATTCTCTAAGATTGCTACCATTGCTCTAGATGTAGCCACCATAGTATTATTTAACATATGGCAATATTTTTTTTCTTCTCCATCTTGATATTTAATATTTAATGATGATGATTGATATTCTTCCGTATTACTTGCAGAAGTTATTTCTTGATATTTTTGCTGTCTTGGAAACCATGCTTCCATGTCATATTGTTTAGTTTGTTTAGGACCAATATCTCCTGAACAAATTTCTATAACTCTAAACGGGATTCCTAATTTTTTAAAAAATTCTTCTGAAATAGATTCCATTTCTTCTAATAATTCATATGAATTTTCATGATTAGATACCATAACTTGTTCAACTTTATTGAATTGATGCATTCTAAATAACCCTTTGGTGTCTACACCTCTAGATCCAATTTCTTTTCTAAAACAGGGGGTTACTGCACATACTTTAATTGGTAATTTTTCCTTATCAAATACTTTATTTTGAAATAAGGGAACTAATGAATTTTCTGCAGTTCCTATTAAATATAAATCTTCATTTTCTATTTTATATATCTCTTCTTCAAATGCTTCTAAAGGAACAGTCCCACCTATTGTTTTTTTGTTTAACATAATTGGGGGCACTATTACTTGGAATCCTTTTTTTATTAAAAAATCAATACCATATCTTTGCAGGGCTAAATCTAATTGTGCCATTTCTCCCTTAAGATAATTAAATCCTTGACCAGATGTTTTTCTGCCAACTTCAAAATCTGCCAAATCTGTTTTTTCTAATAACTTTCCATGATTTAATATTTCAAAATTCTTTGTTTTTCTTTCTTTGTAAAATCTAAATGGGATATTGTCATTTTCATCTTTACCCACTGGGACATTGTCATATAAAATATTTGGAATCCTTTGAAGATATGAATCTATTTGTTCTTTTAATTCTTTCATTTCACCTTCGATAATTGCAATATTTTTTGGAACTTCTTTAGCTTGTTTTAAAATTGATTCAAATGATTTGTTTTGTGTTTTAAGTACTCTAATTTTTTCTGTTAATTCATTTCTTTTATGTCTTAATTTTTCTGATTTTTGTTTTAAGAGTCTCCATTTATCTTCTCTTTCTAGAATTATATTCAACCACTCTATTTTATCTTCTTGTCCTCTTTTTTTTAAAGAGTCTGTTAACTTTTCTTTATTCTTTTTTATAAAGTTAGCATATAACATAATTAAAAATAAAAAAAATAGTTATATAAATGTTTTGTTACTCCCTTATTTTGAACATATAATTTAAATAGATGCTACAAAATATAAACATTTAAATATAGATAATATGTTATACAATTCGAGGGATTAATATTGATAAAAAAAGATATATTCGAAGTTTTTTTTAGAAAAAAACCAGCCATGATATTGGTTGCTTTAAGAAATAATTCTAAAAATAGATATGGTTCTGTTTTAGCTAAAGAAGTTGATTGCACATATTCTCATGCTGTAAAGATTCTACAGGAAATGGAAAAAAATAAATTAGTTCAATTTGAAAAAAAAGGTAGAATTAAAACTATTCAATTAACAGAATCTGGTGAACAAGTGGCTGACCATATAGATAGAATAAGAAATTTATTATAATGGTTTTTTCTAAAACTTTTCCAAGAACTACTGAAAAAAGTAGTTATCCTATTTGGGAAGAAATTTATTTAAATGCTGATGAAGAAAAAAAAGTTGAATTAAATTCTAAAAAAGAAGTTATTTTCCTTATGAGGGAGTGTATTGAAGATGCTAGAAAAATTATTTCTGATAATAATATGAATGATTATCAAAGTGATGTTGTGAGAATTGCTATTTCTTTATTTGAAAAAAGAGCTAGCCATACTGTGTATAAAAAAGAAGAAATGGCAAAAGAAAAATTTGATGAGAAATTTGGGCCCGATGGGATTTGAACCCACGACCCCTTGGTTAAGAGCCAAGTGCTACCACCAAACTGAGCTACGGACCCAATATTAAAAAGAACTAAAATTTAATTTAAAAATGTTGTTATTATATCTTTGTTCCAATAAACCATAAATAAAATAAATATATTAAATATAAAAAGAAAATTATATTGGATGACCATATAACTAATTCTTTTTTAGGTATTAATACATGGGAAATTAAAATTAATGAAGTAAGAGATAATGCAATTGTTAGTATTAACCATATTTGAGGATTTATTTGATCATATATATAGTTCTTCATATCGGAACAATCCTCATTTAAACAAATTCCTTTCTGAATTAATCCAGTATTAGGATTTACTGCTTCATAAGAAACCATAGATTGAATATAAAAAAACATTGTTACACTTAATGATAAAATTATTGAAATTATTACAAGCCATATAAAATATAATCCTATTTTTTTAAAATTAAATTTTTCTTGTTTAGTTTCTGTTTTTATTTCAACTTTATTTTTTTTCTTTATTTTTTTCTTTATTTTTTGTTGTTTTACAATATTAAAAGAATCATTTATTTTTTCTATTGGCCAATGTTTTGCCATAAGTGCTTGTTTTATTTGATCTTCAGATATTCCTTTATCTAAAGAAGTTTTAATAAAAGTTACAAGAATTTTATCTTTATTTTGTATTTCTCTAGGTTTAGAAATTTGTTTTGTTTGAGTTTCTATAAATTTAAATGCTTCAGAAATTTCGGAAGGAGACCATTTATTTTTTTTAAGAATTTGTTCTAATTCTTTTTTATTATATCCTTTTTTTTTATTTTCTTTAATATAATTCACTAATTTAAAATCAACCATTAGTTATTTTTTAGAATTTTTTCTTTATATATATTTTGTTTTTGATTATAGAAACTTATATAAATAATCTTTATAAAAATGTTATATATGAAAATAGAATTTAATAAAAAACCACAAAATGTGAAAATAGTTTGTGGTTTTCCTGGATTTGGACTTGTTGGAACTATTACTAGTGAATATTTAATTGAACATTTAGTTGCAGAACCTATTGGATCAGTTTGGTTTTCTGAAATGAATCCTATTATTGCAATTCATGATAGTAAAATTGTTGACCCATTCGGAATATTTTATTCTAAAAAATATAACTTAGTACTTCTTCATGCAATTACAAATGTTGCAGGGATGGAATGGAAAATAGCATTAGCTGTAAAAGAAATAACTAAAAAACTAAATGCCAAAGAATTAATTTGCATAGAGGGTGTTGGCGGAAAAAATAAAAAAAGTGAGACTTATTATTACAGTAATAAAAATAAAACTAAATGGAATAAAATGGATATTGATCCAATAAAAGAAGGAATTGTAATTGGTCCAACTGCAAGCCTCATATTAAAATTGAAAAAATATCCTATATCTTGCATATTTGTTGAAACTGCTTCAGGATTTCCAGATAGTAGAGCTGCTGCTAAAACAATAAAAGTTCTTGATAAATATCTTGGATTAAAAGTAGATTATAAACCATTAATCAAAAAAGCTGAAGAATTTGAAAATAAATTAAAAACTATTTTAGAAAGTACTAAAAAAATAAAAGAACATAAAACTGAAAAAGAAGTTAGTTATATGGGTTAATTTTATAAATTACTCCTGATTTTCTTTTTTATGTCATTTGATAATTTAGCAAAAGTAAGAATTGTTCCAGGAATAAGTATTTTTGTTACTAGTTTTATTATTATATTTATTGCATTAGCATTATTAGATACTATTCAAAATAAATACATTTTAGCTATGATTTATTCTGCACTAGTATTATTACTCTTAAAAATTTTGTTAGTCTATAATGGTTTAAATCGTATTCCTGCTAGTTTATCTGGAGATAATATGATTAGATATACTATGCTTTGCCATAATTGTAATTGGGAATGGATGTCTAATACTACAGATAAAGACTCCCCTACAAAATGTCCTTCTTGTGGAGAAAGATCTAAATTAGAATTAGTAGGATATAGAAAGGTTCAAAAAATTCAAAAGAAATCAAATAAAGAGTTAACAAGTTTTTTTAAAGAAAAATAAAAAAATAATTAAAAATAAATTTATTTTTTCTTTTTCTTAGCTACTTTCTTTTTTGCTACAGGTTTTTTCTTAGCGGCTTTTTTCTTCTTTTTGCCACCTCTTGCCATCTTTGCTTCACAAACATTTCCTTTTCCATCTACATAGTAAAGATAACCAGATTTTCTTTCCACAACATTTTTAACAATAATTTTTCCCAAATTATTCACCTCCTTTTTAAAAATAATACTTAATTTTTGAAAATAATAGTATATAAATCTTATCTTTTTCCGTCGAGAAATTGATTATTTTTCGTCTCTAGAAGATAGTGCCTTAAAAATTGAATAAAATATTCTTAAAATGAATTCTA
Organism: Candidatus Woesearchaeota archaeon; assembly: GCA_964448715.1. Taxonomy (GTDB): domain Archaea; phylum Nanobdellota; class Nanobdellia; order SCGC-AAA011-G17; family PNOQ01; genus JABIBT01. The sequence continues at coordinate 17,998 of CAYUWX010000001.1, read as the reverse complement.
AAGCTACTACAAATACAAAATAATAAATTAAAATGTCTATTAGGGTAGGAATTTGAACTAATAAATTCCATGATTTTTTCCATGAGAAAAAAGAAATGTCCATTAAAAAAACAGCCAATAATGCAAAAGGCAAAAGTTTTGCAACTTCTTTAGACAAAGTTTGTTTGTAGTAAGATAATACTCTTATTGTAGATACAATTGCCATAGATATCAATAATACTATTGCAACATCTGTTTGTTTTGTCAATGATATTATCATTATAGAAAATGCAATGAACCAAACTGTTAAAAATAATGGAAAAAATAATAAATATTCTAAAAAATATAAAAAAACTGCATATGTTTTATATAAAAAATTATGTTGTAATCTATTATATTGTCTTAAATTTAAATCAAAAATATCTCTCCTTGCTACAAATTTATATAAATTGAATACTAAAATCGAATAAACTGCTAATCCTGTTATAAACAATAGTAAGGGTTCTATAATATTATATGCTCCTTGGGGCGATAATTGAATCATATTTATTTTTATTAAAATTTGTTTATAAATTTTTTGTTAATTTTATTTTAAGTTTTGATTAAAAGTTTTGATTAAAAGTTTTGATTAAAAATATTTTTATTTTTGATTAAATTATTTAGGCATACTATTTATTATCTTTGATTAAAAGTTTTTGTTCCCCTAAATGACTAGGATTTATTTTTGAAAAAATTTCTTCTTTGATTAATGCCTTATGTGCCCCCTTATACAATTTACCCTTATATCTTATTTTACCGACGTAAACAGGATTTTTAATTATGTTATATAATGTTGATATAGGTATTGAAAATTTATCTGAAATATCTTTATAATTTATCCCTCTTGACCTCATTTCAAAAATATCTTTAACTATTTCTGACTCATTTTCATGAGGTATCATCTTTTTTTGCCTAAATCTATATCCAAATGGCGGCCTATTGAGTGCCCCTCCATCTTCTGCCTTCTTATCGAAAGCTAATTTAACTCTCTCTTTTACCATTCCTCTCTCTAATTGTGCAAAAACACCTATCATTTGAAAAAATGCTTCACCCATTGCGGTTGTTGTATCTATATTTTCAGTTACAGAAGTAAAATTAATTCCTTTCTTTTTTATATTATCTAAAAATGAAATAAGATCTCTAAGATTCCTAGAAAATCTATCAAATTTGTAAACTAATATATTTTGAAATTTTCCGTGATCTAAATCTTTAATTAATTGTTGAACTGCAGGCCTATTCATTGTTCCTGCAGATTGTCCCGCATCTGTATATATTTGAGTTGCTTCCCAATCTCTTGCATCACAATAAGATTTGCACTTTTGAATCTGTGCATCCATAGAAATTCCTTCTTTTGCTTGCTCATCTGTAGAAACTCTTACATAGATTGCAGTTTTAAGTTTAGTATCACCCATTTTTTGCTTGTTTTGGCCAGTATTGCCCTAATTTGTAGGTTTAATGACTTCCAAAAAGGGTTCCCTTATTGGAATAATAGTTAACCTTATTGGAATAATTCTATAAAAATCTTTCTAAAAATTAAAAATTGCAATAATTTCCTGCACTAATTTCTAAATCATTTGGTTTAGTAAATATTCTAACATAATTGATATTTTTTTGATTTAATAAATTTTTGATATTATCCTCAGAAAAATTATATTTTGATAAATTTGAAACATAAGTTGGTTTGATCTTTCTTTTTGTTTGACTATTTCTATATAAATAGATGAATCCTCTTTTATCATTAATTATTTCTATCTTTTCTTTTTCTTCTGAAAAATTGATTATTTTTTCTAAATCTTTTTTAGAAAAAAAATCTTTTTTAGAGTATATTATAGTTGATTTTTTCATTTTTAAGTTTTGATTAAAGGTTTTAGGAATCTAATTTTTTTAAAAGAGATTCGCTTTGTATGGTTAATACATTCATGTCATTTGTAGGAACTAATCCTAATTTATGATATACTTTTAGTGGAATTAATAAAACTTCCCTATGGTCATGACAATTATATTTGTCACCTATTGGATCAATACCATATTTATTTAATATTTTTAAACTTGGAGAATTACAAGTATAATGCCATACTTTATCTTCAATTATTTGTGTTCTATTTTCTAAAGTGTGTATTTCATGTACCATACTTAAATTTTAGAATTGATGATTTAAAAACCTTTCTATTTGTTACAACTTAAAAGTAAAGAAAAAAAGAAAAATTATAAATGTAGATTCATATATTGATACCATAATGATACTATAAATGGTATAAATCCTAATAATATCCAATTTATTTTATGATACCATGCACCAAAAATCATAAGAATAAAAGATATTAAATATAATGCTAATGTTAAACCATCTGGCAATTCAAAATTTCTTTTTTTTATTTTTTTTCTAGGCATTTTTCCTCCTCTTTTTATATTTTAATTATTGATATATATAAATTTTATGGAAAAAAACAAAAAGTTTAATAATAAGTTATTCTAAGAATATAATATGTTTAATTTTTTTAGAAAAAAAGGTGATCTTGAAAAAAAGTTTTCTCATTTACATGATACTTTAAATGATTCTTTTTCTAAAATAAAAGAAGATATGAGTGGTGTCGGAGAATGGATTAAACATTTGGATGAAACAAAAACTACTCATGGTGAAATTTTAGAAGATATGGATTCTAGATTAAAAATTATTGAAGAGTTTATGTTAAATCTTGTAGAACAAACACCTCAAGAAGATGTGTCCAAACAGCTGTCCAAACAAATACAAACAGTTGTTTGTCCAAAACAAACGGACAGTGTGTCCAAACAACAAGAAATATCTGTCCAAACAGATATGGAGAAAGAATTATTTAGATTAACTGCAATGGAAAGAACAATAGTATGGAGTTTGTTAAATACAGATATAGTGCTTAGTTATGAAGATCTATCTAGAATACTTGGAAAAGATGAATCTACGGTGAGAGGGCAAATAAATAATATAAAAAAGAAAATTCCTGGACTCTTAGAAGAAAAAAGTGAAAGTAATGGTAAGAAAAGATTTTTTATAAATGATATAAAAAAGAGAGAAATATTAATTAAATATACAAAGAAACCATTAAAAAAAATAAAAAGTGAGAGTTAATATCTTAATAAATAATTAATTTTAATTAAATTAGTGCAAGAAATTATGTAATTGACCAGATAATCTAGTTTGTGAGAGATCTTTTTCTCGTAATGCATGTAAATTTTCTAAAATATTTAAGTTTTTGAACTCTTTTTGGACAGATAAGAACACTTTCCTATTTGGAGAACTATGTTTGGTGAGTGGAATTTTTCTTAATAATAAATCACTAACATAATCTCTTATAGAACTTTGAGATAATGTTAATTCCGACGCTATTTCCGCATAAGTTACTGAATTATTTGATCTTTCTTCTATTCTATATATAGCCATAAAAACCCTAAATTGTGCATCTGTAAGGCTTAAAAACCTAGATTCTAGTTCTTTTTTGTATGTTTTAATATCATAAAAATTATCTAATTTTTTTATAGTTTTATTGTCGTATTGTCGGCTTTTTATTGTCTGATTGTCGTCTCTTTGTCGTCTGATTGTCGTCTCTTTGTCGTCTGATTGTCGGCGTAGGACCCCTTCATTTCCTGTGGAACTTTTATTAATTTGGACATTAGGGGCCTCTAAACCTTCAAATTTACTAAAATCAAGCGATTTTTTAGATAAATTTTTGTTTTTTTGTTCTAATAATGTATCTAATTTATAGTTAATTTTCCTTATTTGGTCTTCTAATGACGTTATTTTAGCATTTGAGTTATTAATCTCTTCCTTAATTCTCTTAAAAGAACCCTTTATTGATACTAAATTCACCAATTTTAATTCAAAAAGAGTAATCATATTCATTATATAAGATTTTATGTTGTCGAAGTGTCTATTTTGTGTCGTCTGACTGTCGAAGGATTGTCGAAGTGAGAGTTTTTTAGAATTAGGCACTATTATTAAATCCTTAAATTATGAGAGAATAAGGCATTATATGGTTAAATTTGAGGGTTTAATCTATTTTTAAATAATTCTATAAAAGAGTCATGATGTAAATTTATACCTGCAGATACAAATGCATCTGCAAATTTGTGAACCATTTCTTTTTGATTTAAATCTTCATCATTAAAATTGATTAAATTTATGAGAGTATGATCACATAAGAATCCTTCGTTTAATTCTAAACAAATAGATTTATTCTTACATGTTACAGTTAAATTTTCTAAATCAATCATTATATCTTTATTGATTAATTTATTATTATTTAATTTAAATCCTCTTTGTGAAAATTCATTAATTATTGATTGTCTGACTGTCGAAGCATGTGTAGGATTGTCGAAGTTTGATAATTTAATAACTTTTCCTAAATATTTTGTTGACTTCTGTCTTGATTGTTTTTTTCTCTTATTATATCTATTATTAATTAAATAAGCATATTCTTTTCCACTTATTTTTTTCTTTCTAATAAACATAATTAAATTAAAAATTTAATAGTATATAAATTTTAAGTGTATAAAGAAAATCTATCTGGTTCACACATTATTACCATTATTGAATCCTTATTTCTATTTTTTATTATATCTAAAGTTTTCATATCTTGTTCTGAAGCAATACAATGTCTAAATGGTTGTGAATGCAATAAAATTAATGTATCTGACGAACAAGGTTTAAATGTTACGTGATTATATGTTTGTTCTATTATTTCTGGTTGATATATTTCATCTATAATATAATTATTTTCTATTATTCCTTTAAGACATACTACCATTTCCACAGATAGATCATGGTGATAATATGTTTGTAATCTATCATAATTATCATCTGTGAAAATTATTGAAAATTTATCAAACTCTATTGTTTTATTTTCTGCTACTTTTGATTCAAATAAACTAGCTAAAATAGGATAAACAGGATAACTAATTAAAAAATAAGATAGAATTAAAAACAATAAAAATAAACCTGTTATTCCTATTAAAACTTTTTTCCACCTTGGATTATCAATTAATTCTTCATCTAACATATATGTAATTGTTTTTTAATCGCTTTTATATGTTTCTTTCTTATGTAATGTAAAACTACTCCTGAACTAATTAATATGGTTCCTCCAATTAATATTCTTATGCTTGGCGTTTCATTAATTAATATCATTGCAAATAAAATTGCTGCTAAAGGAACGGTGATCATATTTATTATTGAAACTAAATCGGCATGTAATTTTTGAGCACCATATGATAATAAAAGGTATGCTACTCCTGTTGTAAATATTCCTAAAAAAATTAAATAAGGCAATATATTTAAAAAATTTGTACCTATTCCAAATATAAATACCATTGGCGATAAAAATAATGTTGCAAAAAGAAAGAACCACATTAATGAACTTAAAGAATGTTTCTTTTCTTCTTTTCTAAGATATACTATTAAAAAACTAAATGAAATAGTTTGAAAAAATGCAATCATATTTCCTAAAAAATATTGATTACTTAAATTAAATGGATTAATTATTGCTAAACCTATTATTGCAATAAAAATTGAAATTTTTTGATTAAATTTTAAATGTTCTTTAAGAATTAATAACGATAATATTGCTACAAAAATTACGCTGAATCCACTTATAACTACTACATTTGATACAGGGGCTAAAGATAGTGCTAAAACATATAAACTAAATGTTAATGCTATTAAGAACCCCATAAAAATATATTCTTTTATATCTCTTTTTGAGACCCTAAAAACATTTTTTTCCATGAAGGGCATTAAGATTAATAAAAATAAAAATGCAAAAAGTAATCTAAAAAAATTTATACTTAAGGGGTGGATGTTAGGAGAAATTATCTTTATAATCGGACCTATTAATGCAACTAGTATTGCAGATAATATCACTGCTAATTTTCTATCCATACCTTTTTTTTATTTTAACTATTTAAAAAATTTTCTATTGGTTTTATTACTTTAATTGACGAATTCATTTATTAATTTAAGAGTAATATCGGAGTATAATATACACATGAAAATAGATATGATGGATATAGAAAATATATATAAATGAATTTTTTAAAATAGAAGTATGAACAAAGAAATAAAGATTTTGAATATAATGAAGGATGAAAAGTGTGATTGGGAAGAAGCACAAAAAAGAGAAAAAGAAAGAAAAGAACTTAAAGAATTCTTTTAATTTGATTTAACAATAGGCAGTTTAATATGAGGAGGTAAATTTACATCCTGACTTAAAGTTAAAGCCTTGATATTACATTTTGCTAAAACAGTATTTATTATTAATGGTGAAAGAGTTTTAGGTAAAGATTTATTTTTTTTCCAAGAACTCATTATTTCTTCTATTTTTTTGGGTTCATCCATATATAATACATGTCCATTAATTTGTAATCCACCTATTTTTGGCTCATATGTCGTTTTAAATTCAAAATTAAATTTTAAAATATCTTCTGAACTAGTTACAGATAATTTTTCTTGCTCTACTGAAGAGATATTTATATTATTCTTTATTTGAACTTTTCCTGTTATCTTATTATCTTTCTTTGCTCCGATTTTATCGAAATTAAATCCTACTATAGGCATTTGGCATCACCAAAGTTTAGGATTTTTAATATGTTTATAAGTGTTTCTACATTTCTATAGGTGCGTTTATTCCTAGGAGATATAATCCTTTATTTAATACTTGTTTAGTACAGTCTACTAAAAGAATTCTTGCTTTTTGAATTTCTTTATCCTCTATTATACATGGGCAATTATGATAAAAATCGCTGAATAGATGAGATAATTTTAATAAATATTGAGCAAGTATATTTGGTTTATGTTGTTCTGCTGCATTTTTTGTTATTTCTGGAAACATAGATAATTTTGAAATTAAGTTTTGTTCTTCTTTATTTGTCAATAAACTATAATCTACTTTATTTGTAATTTTGATTTTTGATTTTTTTAAAATAGAATTTGCCCTAGTATGTGCATATTGAATATATGGCCCAGTATCTCCTTCAAAAGATATTGATTTTTTTAAATCAAATGTTATTCCTTTATTTGTATCATGTAAAATCATATCAAATTTTATTGCTGCCGAAAAAATGTCTTTTATTATTTTTTCTTTTTGTAATTTAGATTTATCTTTATGTCTTTTTTCTATTTCTTTTTCCAATAAATTTAATAATTTTCTTTTGAGTTCTTTATATAAAATAATATTTCCTGATCTGGAAGACATATTTCCTTCTGGTAAACTTACTAATCCATAAGATAAGTGGTAACATTTTTTTGCTTGTTTGTAACCATATAATTCTAATAATTTGAATAATTGTTGAAAATGTAATTTTTGTTCACTTCCTACAACATAAATAGAACTATCTAATTTGAATTTATTTATTCTATCTATTGCCATTGCAAGATCTTTAGTTATATACATAGAAGTTTTATCTGATCTTAAAAGAATTAATGTATTTAATTTATATTTTTCTAAATTTGATATTATTGCACCTTCATCTTCTTTAGCTATTTTCTTTTTTAATAATTCATTTATTATTTTTTTCCCTTTAAGTATATAATTTGAATCATAATATATTTTTGAAAATTTTATATCTAAATCTTTGTAAATATTATCAAAATGATCTTCGCTCCATTTTAATCCTTGTTTGAATAATTTTATGTATTTTTTATCTTTGTTTTCTAATTTTTGATGAATTTTACTAAAATCTTCTTCTTTTCCTTTCTTGGAACTTTCTGAATAAATATTTCCTAACCATTCTCCTAAATCGTTGTCCTCTGGCTTTGGTATATTTAAATTTTCTAAACCCCATATTGTTTTTGTAACATGTTTACCAGTATCATTATAATAATTTACAGGCATTACATTATATCCTTGAAATTTAAGTAATCTTGTTACACTCTCCCCAATAATTGCATTTCTTAAATGCCCTATATGAAAACCTTTGAAAGGGTTAGGATTAGAAAATTCTATCATTATTTTTTCTTTTTTATTATTTCTACCATAATCCTTTTTTTTATTGTAAATTTGTTTTAGAATTTTTTCTTTATTTAAATATAAATTTAAGTAAGGCCCAATTGCTTTTACTTTTTCTATAAAATTAGGGAATTTTATTTTTTCTAAATCTTTTGCTAGTTTTACTGGGTCTTTTTTTAATTTTTTTGAAAAAATAAAACATGGAAGAGAATATTCTCCTAATTCTTCAGAAGGAGGGATTTCTAATATATTAGTATTTAATTTTTCATTTAATTCTTTATTTAGAAAATTAATTATCTTTTTTTTATAATCCATAGAATATTTTTATTTAAACTTATTTAAGAATGTTTTGTTATTCTTTAAATCTAAGGCATTTTCTAAAACTTCTTGTATATTCTTTGCAGGAATAATTTTTATTTTATTTCTTTCTTCTTTTGATAAAACTATATCTTTTTCATTTGATTTTGGAATTATTGCTCTTTCGATTCCTGCTTCTATTGCTGCTTTTACTTTTGAATTTACTCCTCCTACTGCTAAAACATCACCTCTTACTGATAAAGAACCTGTCATTGCAGTATCTTGTCTTATTGGAATTTTATTTAATGATGAAAAAACTGCTGTAGCTACTGCTACAGATGCAGAATCTCCTTCTACTCCTTCATGTGTTTGTAAAAATTGGACATAAATATCATATTTTTCTTTTATATCTTCTCCAAAATATTTCATAATTATTGCAGATACATTTTTTATGGCTTCTTTCGCAATATTTCCCAGTGATCCAGTTGCAATAATTTCTGCCTTTTTTCCACCAGGAGTTACTTCAGACTCTATAGGTAAAACTAAACCTGAAAAATGAGGAGTACTTCCTAAAACTGCTAATCCATTGACCCTTCCTATTGCATGGCCTTTTGTTTTAATTATTTCATATTCTTTTTTATTTTCAATATATTTATCTGCTATTTGTTTTTCTAATGTTCTTGCATATTCTCTTGATTTTTCTATATGAATAGGTTCTACTAATTTTGATTTTTCTTCTAAAGCTACATCTCCTGCCGCTCTTATTAATCCACCTAAATCCCTTAAGTGTAATGTTAATTTATTTGACTTTCCAGATCTTACTTTTGATTCTTGTATTATTTCTTTAATTGCATTATTTGAAAAAGGAGGTATTTTCTTATCTTTTTTTACTTCTTGTGCAATAAAAATTGCTATTTTTTTTCTATTTTCTTCTGTATCTTCCATTTCATTATTCATATAAACTTCATACCCATATCCTCTAATCCTAGATCTTAATGCAGGGTGCATATGTTTTATTGTTTCCATATTTCCTGCTGCAACTAAAATAAAATCACATGGAACTGGTTCTGTCCTTACCATTGCACCTGCAGACCTTTCAGATTGACCAGTTATAGGATATTTTTTTTCTTGTAATGCAGTTAAAAGTTCTTGTTGTGTTTCTGGCCTAAGAGTTGCTATTTCGTCAATAAATAAAACTCCTTTGTTTGCTCTATGTATCATTCCTGGTACTACTCTTTCATGGGCAGGTGTTCCTAGTCCTCCTGATTGAAAAGGATCATGTAATATATCTCCTAATAATGCACCTGCATGAGAACCAGTTGCATCAAAAAAAGATATTTTATTATTTGAATTGCTATTTATCAATAATTTAGGTAAACTCTTTCCATTTAATTTCATTTTTTTATTTAGATTCATAAAAATAATAAAAATTCCTAAAAATATCATAGATCCAATTAAAGATGCTGCACCCATGATATCACCATATGAATGCCTTACCCACCATGGGGAAAACATAGATAAAATTAAGATTAAAATTAAGAAAATATTTTTTCCCTTCATAGAATTTATCTCTTCTAATTTTAATTTATTAATTAATTCTTTTCCCTTGCCGCTTGAAAATGTTTGAATTTTTGGAACATTTTCATCATCTAAATTTTCAAAAGATAAAATATCTTGTAAATTTTTTTTAGATAATAGTTCTGCTAAAGATAAACCTAACATTGATTTTCCTGTACCTGGTTCACCAATTAAAAGAACATGTCTTCTTTGTTTTGCTGCCTTTTTTATTATCTCTAATGCATCATTTTGACCTATTACTTGATTGTTTATAGTAGTAGGTACTTTAATTTCCTTTGTAGATTCAATAAATTTAGGCATTTTATAAAATTAAATAAAAAATTAAAGAATTAAATAATATCTTCTTCTGCAACAACTATAAAATCACCTATTGCAATTACTGCACTATAAGGTATTAATAATTGTCCATTTTCAGTTCTTTCTAGATCTAATCCGTTTGCTAAAGAAGTTGTATTTTTTAATTCTAATTGTAATAATTCACCTGTCTTAGTATCAAATAAAATATTTCCTAATTCACCAAATCTTTTCCCTGTTTTTGTTACAATAGTTTTACCTAGAATTTGTTTTGAATATTTTTTATCATTATTTGTCATTTTTCAGGACTGCCTCCAATAATAAGGAAGTAATATCTTCTTTATAAAATTTTCTTATACTATTCTCCTATTTTTTCTGAAATTTTACTTTCTATATTTATTATCAATGATTTAAATTTTTTCATTATATCTTCCCAGAGAGGTTGATTTTCAAAATTTTGAGATATTACTGCACCTGCTTGAATATATTTATTATCATTATCTATCACATTTTCTTTATCTAAACTATTAATTACTGTAAAAAATATTATTAATCCCACTATAGATATAACTATAACTTTTAAAATTGTTTTTGTAAACATATGTTTAATTAATTCTAATGCGAATAAACTTAATCCTGCTATTAATATTATAGATAATATATCCATATTAATATTATATATTAATTAATATATAAATTGTTTGTTTTATTTTAGATACACCCTCTCACCTTTATTTCTGATGGAATAATTTTTATAATAAATTTCTTTTGGAGTTTTTAATAATTTATTTTTTGTAAGTTAATTTTATTTTGTTATCTTCTATAGAATTAAATTAAATTCTTAATTCTTAAAAATTTAATTATTAGAAATCTAGTATTTATGAAATTTGAATTTTAAATTAAAATTTTATTTATAAGATTTATTATTATATATATTATATATTATATAATAATATAATATAATATATATGTTTTCCATATGAAATAAAAGGAAGAGATAACCTGTTTTTCTAAAAAATTATCTCCAAATGAAATAGAGGTCTCTGTCTCTATTTTTTAGAATAGTAATATTTATATTTGTTTGAATCAAAACTATTTGAAAGATGGTAAAATCAGATATAAATGAATTTTTTGAAGATTATTTAACTAAGGATGGATTATTTAAAGATAAAAAAGTTTTGCAATCTAGTTATACTCCTGATACTATTCCTCATAGGGAAAAAGAAATTAAAGAAATAGCAAGTATGCTTGCACCTTCATTGAGAGGAGAAAAGCCATCTAATCTTTTTTTATATGGTAAAACTGGAACAGGGAAAACTTTATCAGTTATACATGTAGTTGATAGATTAAAAAAAATTGCAAAAAAGAAAAAAGTATCTTTAGAAATATTTTATTTGAATTGTAAATTAAAAAAAGTTGCAGATACGGAATATAGACTCATTGCAACATTGGCAAGAAATTTTGGTAAGAATGTTCCTGTAACAGGATTACCTACCGATGAAATTTATAGAATTTTTATCGAAAGTATAGATAATGAAGAAAAAAATATTATACTTATTCTTGATGAAATAGATCAATTAGTAAAAAAAGCAGGAGATGAAATATTATATAATTTAACAAGATTAAATTCAGAATTAATAAATACTCAAATAACTTTTGTAGGTATATCTAATGATTTAAGATTCGCAAATGATATAGATCCTAGAGTTAAATCTTCTTTAACTGAAGAAGATATCAATTTTTCATCATATAATGCATTACAACTTCAAGATATTTTACATGAAAGATCTAAAAATGCATTTAAAGATAAAGTATTAGAACAAGGAGCTATAGAAAAATGTGCAGCATTAGCTGCAAGAGAACATGGAGATGCTAGACGTGCATTAGATTTATTAAGAGTTGCAGGAGAATTGGCGGAAAGAAATAATTCCGATAAATTATTAATAGATCATATTGATATTGCCGAAGAAAAAATTGAAAGAGATTTAATATCTGATGTAGTAAGTACATTACCTAAACAATCTCAATTAGTTTTATTAGCTACTTTTAATTTATATGAATCTAATTCTAATAAAATATTTACAGGAGATGTATATAATTTGTATAAAATTTTGTCAAATCAAATAGGATTAAAACCTTTAACTCAAAGAAGAATGTCTGATTTAATTGCAGAATTAGATATGTTAGGAGTTATTAATGCAAAAGTTATCAGTAAAGGAAGATATGGCAGAACTAGAGAAATACAAATGACTATTCCTGATACAGAAATTCCTGTATTAAAAGGAGATCTTCTAAAATGGTTGAACATATAAAACAAATTATTAAATTAATTTTAAATAGAGGATATTTAATTGATTCTTCATTTTTAGAAAATAATAAACTAGAATTTGAAATTTTAGATAAATATTTAGAAAAAAATAATTCTAGTGAAATGCTAATGTTTGATAAAAAATTATTAGATAAATTAATTTCTGAACATAAACAAAATACTGAAAAAAAACAATTAATTGAACCTGAAATTAATGTTTTAAACACTAAATCAAATGTAGAAATTGTAAAATCTTTTGATAAAAAATCTCAAAAGTTAGAAGTTAATGATTTCACGTCCCACTATACAAGAAGATATGAACAATTAAGAAAATTATTACAATCTAGAACAGAATTATTGGCACCTTTGTCAATAAATAGAATTTTATCTAAAAAAGATAAGGAAAAAATTTCTACAATAGGTATTGTTTTTGAAAAAAGATATACTAAAAATGATAATTTACTTTTGATAATTGAAGATAATACTGGAAATATTCCAATTTTAATTAATAATTCGAAAAAAGAACTTTTTGAAAAAGCTAAAGATGTAGTTTTAGATGAAGTTATTGGTATTAAAGGAGTTAATGGTGATAAAATTATTTTTGTTGATGATATTTTTTTCCCAGATATACTAAAAAATACAGATATAAAAAAATCTTCAAAAGAAGAATATATTGCAATTTTATCTGATCTTCATGTTGGTTCTGAATTATTTTTAGAATCCGAATTTTTAAAATTTATAGATTGGTTAAATCTTAAAAGCGGAACAAAAGAACAAAAAGAAGTAGCAAAAAAAATAAAATATGTATTTATTGTAGGTGATTTAGTAGATGGAGTTGGTATTTATCCCAATCAAGATGATGAACAAAATATACCTGATATAAAATTACAATATAAAAAAGTAATAGAATTAATGAAAATTATAAGAAAAGACATTAATATTATTATTTGTCCAGGAAATCATGATGCGGTTAGAATTGCAGAACCTCAACCGAGTCTAGGAAGAGATATGATTAATGATTTATATGATATGGAAAATGTAATTTTAGTTAGTAACCCTTCTTATGTTAATATTTCAAAAACAAAAGATTTTGAAGGATTTAATGTATTATTATATCATGGTTATAGTTATGATAATTATTCTGAAAATGTAGAAAGTATAAGATTTTCTGGTGAAACTATTTCAGATAGAACTAATTTAGTTATGAAATTTTTATTACAAAAAAGACATTTAGCACCAACACATGGTTCAACTCTATTCATTCCAAATAAAGAAGAAGATAATTTAATTATAGATATTGTTCCTGATTTTTTTATATCTGGCCATATACATAAATCAAATATTACCCAATATGGAAAAGTAACTAAAGTTGCAGGAAGTTGTTGGCAATCTATAACTCCTTTTCAGTTAAAAGTTGGTCATAAACCTGAGCCAGGAAGAGTTCCTATAATAAATTTAAAAACAAGAGAATCAAAAATATTGAAATTTTATGAAAAAGATGGAAAAGAGTAAAGATATACAATCATATTTTGAAAAAATAGATCAAGAAGTAATTAAAGGATATAATCTTGCAAAACAAGCTAGATCTAAAGGATATGATCCTACTGAAAATGTTGAAATTATGTTGGCTAAAAATATGGCCGAAAGAGTAGAGGGACTTATTTCTGTAGCTTCACCTCAAATAGTTGGAAAAGGTATTTCTCAAAGAATAATGGAGTTTGAAAAAGAATATGGTAAATTAGATTGGAGAGTGGCATTATCTATTGCATTAGAAGTTGCCCAAGAGAAATTTTGTAAATTTGATTCTAAAAATGAAGCAATAGATATAGGTATAAGAACAGGTTTTGCATATGTAACAGTAGGAGTTGTAGCAAGTCCTTTAGAAGGATTTATAGGAGTAGATATTAGAAAAAGAAAAAAAGATGGAAAAGAATATTTTGCATTAAAATATGCTGGACCAATAAGAAGTGCAGGAGGTACAGGTGCTTCAGTGAGCGTATTAATTGCAGATTATATTAGAAAAGAAATGGGATATGAAGTATATGATCCTACTGAAAATGAAATTAATAGATCTATTACTGAAGTTAATGATTATCATGATAGGATTACAAATTTACAATATTATCCTTCGGAAGAAGAGACTAAATATATGGTTTCTCATTTACCTGTCCAAATTGATGGACCTTATTCAGAAGATAAAGAAGTATCAAATTATAAAGATCTTGATAGGATAGGAACTAATAGAATTAGAAATGGTTTTTGTTTAGTTGTTGCAGAATGTTTAGCACAAAAAGCACCTAAAGTATTTAAGCAAGTCGATAAATGGGGAAAGGATTTTGATTTAAAAGATTGGAAGTTTTTAGAAAAATTTGTAAAATTACAAAAGAAAATTAAGTCTAAAGATTCATCTTCAGATGATGAATTAATAAAAAAAGATCAAACTTTTATTAAAGATTTAGTTGCAGGTAGACCAGTTTTAACTCATCCTATGAGAAAAGGAGGATTTAGATTAAGATATGGTAGAGGTAGAAATACTGGATTAAGTTCTACCTCAATTCATCCTTTAACCATGAAAATTCTTAATGATTTTATTGCAATAGGTACTCAATTAAAAATGGAAAGGCCAGGTAAAGGAACTGCATTAGGTGCATGTGATAGTATAGAAGGACCAATTGTTAAATTGAAAAATGGAAATGTATTATTTGTAACTAATGAAAATTATGAAGAAATAAAAAATTATATTAAAGAAATAATATTTTTAGGAGATATTTTAATACCTTATGGAGATTTTTTTAATAGAGCACATGTATTAGTTGCCCCAGGATATTGTGAAGAATGGTGGTTTGTTCAATTAAAAGAAAAATGTAATTCTCCTGAAGAATTATCAAAATTAGTAGATGTTAAATTACCAATTTTAAAAAAATTATTTAATAATCCTTTAAAATATAATTTAAGTATATTAGATTCTTTTAAAATTTCAGATAAATTAAACATCCCCTTACATCCTAAATTCACATTCCATTGGAATGATTTAAATGAAATTAAATTTTTAGCATTATTAGATTGGTTAAATAAAGCTGTAATTAAAAAAGATGAATATTATAAGATAATTTTGCCTTTAACTTATGAATCTAAGGAAAAAAATATAGAATTAAAAACAATACTAGAAGAATTAGGCGTACCCCATAAAATTGTTTCTAAAGAACATATTACTATTGAAAAAGAGTGGGCAATAGGATTTATGGTAGCATTAGGATTTTATAAAAAAAATATTAATTTATCTGAATTAGTAAATGGAGTTAAAGAAGGAAAAAATATTTTAAAAACTATAAATAAATTTTCAGAATTAGAAATTAAAGATAAATCTGGAATCTTTATAGGTGCAAGAATGGGTAGACCAGAAAAGGCAAAAATGAGAAAACTTACAGGGAGCCCACATGGATTATTTCCCGTTGGAAATGAAGGAGGAAGATTAAAATCATTTCAATCAGCTATGGAATATGGTAAAATAAATTCTAATTTTCCAACATATAAATGTGAAAAATGTGATATTATAAGTGTTTATCCTAAATGTCATAAATGTAATTCTAAAACAATAAGAGAAAAATCAGAAGAGTATAGTTTGTTAAGTATAAATATTTTAGATTATATTAATGATTCAAAAAATAAATTAGAGATAAATACTTTACCTCCTTTAATTAAAGGAGTAAAAGAAACTTCAAATGCAGATCATACTCCCGAAAATTTAACAAAAGCAATTTTAAGATCTTCATATGATGTTTTTGTTAGTAAAGATGGTACAATACGATATGATATGACAGAATTACCCATTACTCATTTTAAACCAATTGAAGTAGGAACTAGTATAAAAAAATTAAAAGAAATAGGTTATTTATTAGATATTTATGATAATGAATTAAATGATGAAAATCAAATATTAGAGTTAAAACCTCAAGATGTAATTCTTCCTTCATGTGATGAAGCGAGTGAAGAAGGTGCAGATATAGTTTTTTTTAAAATTTCTAAATTTATAGACGAATTATTGACTAAATTTTATGGTTTAGATCCTTTTTATAACATTAAAACAAAAGAAGATTTAGTTGGACAATTAATAATAAGTTTAGCCCCTCACACTTCTGCAGGAATAATAGGAAGAATTATAGGTTTTTCAAAAACTCAAGGTTGTTATGCCCATCCACTATGGCATTCTGCACAAAGAAGAGATTGCGATGGAGATGAAAATGGAGTAATGCTTTTAATGGATGGATTTTTAAATTTTTCAAGAAAATTTTTACCGTCTCATAGAGGATCTACTCAAGATGCATGTTTAGTTTTAACTACTAATCTGATTCCTAGTGAAGTTGATGATATGGTATTTGATATGGATACTGTTTGGGAATATCCCTTAGAATTTTATGAATCTTGTGAAAAAAATAAAATGCCATGGGATATAAAAATTGAACAATTAAATGATAATTTAAATAAAGAAAAACAATTTGAAGGATATGGTTTTACTCACGATACTTCTAATATTAATGATGGAGTGAGATATAGTAGTTATAAATTATTACCTACTATGCAAGAAAAAGTATTGGGTCAAATGGCTATTGCAGAAAAAGTGAATGCAGTTGATACTTCAGATGTTGCAAGATTAATTATAGAAAAACATTTTATTAGAGATATAAAAGGAAATTTAAGAAAATTTAGTATGCAACAATTTAGATGTGTCGGATGTAATTCTAAGTATAGAAGACCACCCTTACTTGGAAAATGTCAAAAATGTGGGGGAAAATTAATTTTTACAATTTCAGAAGGATCTGTTATTAAATATTTGAAACCTTCTTTAGATTTAGCTGAAAAATATAATTTGCCAATGTATTTACAACAAACTTTAGAATTAACTCAAAAAAGAATAGAAAGTGTTTTTGGTAAGGATCCTGAAAAACAAGAAGGATTAGGTAAATGGTTTGATTGAAGAAAATATTATATTGTGTTTTTTTGTTTATTAATATATAGTTATATTAAAATTTATGTTAAATCTTCTAAATCTATTTAAATCTATTTTTAGAGTTTATTTCTTTTAATGGAAGACATAAAAACATTTAGTTATATCTCAAAACGGTTGAGTTATTTTTTCCGAAGCAGGAAGAATTTTGTTGAAGTTCCTGCACAATCGAGACTTTCAATATTGGCAGCATGTGAAGATCCAAAAACAATTTCTCCATTTGTTTTTAGTGGTATAAAATATCCTTTACCTCAGACTGGGCAAATGTGGTTAGAATATGAATTATTAAAAAATCCAGATGTTGATGGAGTATATTGTCAGACAACTAGTTATAGAGATGAACCTAATCCTAAACCTGGAAGACATGATAAAATTTTTCCTATGTTTGAATTTGAGTCTAAAGGAGGAATTGAAGATCTGAAAAATTTGGAAAAAGAATTGCTGGATTATCTTGGGTTTCCTGAAACTAAGATTGTGGATTATGAAGACATGTGTCAAAAATATGATACAGATGAAATAAAT